>NZ_JAFWFM010000124.1:0-12813 GCF_017515625.1 Geobacillus sp. | reverse complement strand
GGCGTCCATCCATGGTTGTCGGTGATGTTGAGACGTTTCATGCAGAATTCCGCTCCTTTCCCATGCTTTTCCTTAGGAGCAGTATAACCAGAGTGGGCACCGCTTATGCGAAGGTTAACTTTTCAATGAGCATGTATATAGAACAGAAACTTTATATGATGTCAACTCCCGAACCAAATTTTTAACTTTTTATCCAAAAATATTTTTCATTTTTTTGAATATTTTATTTGCGATATTTTCCACAAGTTAAATGTATGTTACACTACATATGTACAGATCAAAAAGTCCCTTTTTGCCTAGAAGGAGGATTATAATCATGAAAGCTGCAGTTGTGGAACAATTTAAAAAGCCGTTACAAGTGAAAGAAGTGGAAAAACCTAAGATCTCATACGGGGAAGTATTAGTGCGCATCAAAGCATGTGGGGTATGCCATACAGACTTGCATGCCGCACATGGCGACTGGCCTGTAAAGCCTAAACTGCCTCTCATTCCTGGCCATGAAGGCGTCGGTGTAATTGAAGAAGTAGGTCCTGGGGTAACACATTTAAAAGTTGGAGATCGCGTAGGTATCCCTTGGCTTTATTCGGCGTGCGGTCATTGTGACTATTGCTTAAGCGGACAAGAAACATTATGCGAACGTCAACAAAACGCTGGCTATTCCGTCGATGGTGGTTATGCTGAATATTGCCGTGCTGCAGCCGATTATGTCGTAAAAATTCCTGATAACTTATCGTTTGAAGAAGCCGCTCCAATCTTTTGCGCTGGTGTAACAACATATAAAGCGCTCAAAGTAACAGGCGCAAAACCAGGTGAATGGGTAGCCATTTACGGTATCGGCGGGCTTGGACATGTCGCAGTCCAATACGCAAAGGCGATGGGGTTAAACGTCGTTGCTGTCGATTTAGGTGATGAAAAACTTGAGCTTGCTAAACAACTTGGTGCAGATCTTGTCGTCAATCCGAAACATGATGATGCAGCACAATGGATAAAAGAAAAAGTGGGCGGTGTGCATGCGACTGTCGTCACAGCTGTTTCAAAAGCCGCGTTCGAATCAGCCTACAAATCCATTCGTCGCGGTGGTGCTTGCGTACTCGTCGGATTACCGCCGGAAGAAATACCTATTCCAATTTTCGATACAGTATTAAATGGAGTAAAAATTATTGGTTCTATCGT
This sequence comes from Geobacillus sp., assembly GCF_017515625.1. Lineage (NCBI taxonomy): Bacteria > Bacillati > Bacillota > Bacilli > Caryophanales > Anoxybacillaceae > Geobacillus > Geobacillus sp. Next base: position 11,640 of record NZ_JAFWFM010000124.1, on the reverse strand, counting down.
TGGTACGCGCAAAGACTTACAAGAGGCACTTCAATTTGCAGCAGAAGGAAAAGTAAAAACAATTGTCGAAGTGCAACCGCTTGAAAACATTAACGACGTATTCGATCGTATGTTAAAAGGGCAAATTAACGGCCGCGTCGTATTAAAAGTAGATTAAAAAGTAGATTAAAAAGTAGATTAAAAAGAAGGCGTCTGAGGGCGCCTTCTTATTTTACTTCAACGGAAAATACTTGATGATCATGAAGCTCTTCCTTATTTACGTCCCACAAAACGTCCGATACGGTCGATCAGACGGCTCAGGAGGTATAGCATATTACCCGTGGTGCTAGATAAACTCAAACAAGCATAAAAATAGCCCTTGCATGAGGATCCCCTTAAAATGAAAGTGCAACCAACCATTAAAAAGGAGCTCCTTTTTTTCCGCACCCGCCCGTCAGTCGATGCTGCACAGCTCGGGCGGGCAGCATTCGCAGGCGATTTCGTCGCGCAAGTATTGCAGGTTGTGGACGCGGATTTTGCCTTTTTGCACGGAGATGACGCCTTTTTTCCGCAAATCGCCGAGCATGCGGTTGACGACTTCACGGGAGGTGCCGCAAAAGTTGGCGAGCTCTTGGTTCGTCAGCGGCACGTCGATCAAAATGCCGTCTTCTTTCATGACGCCGTAGCTGTTGCACAAACGGATGAGCGTTGAATAGAGCGCTCCTTTTTTGCCGTGTAAAATCAAGTCGCGGAATTTCGTCTGCGTTTTGCGGAAATGGAGGCTCATCCATTTCATCAACTCGATCGCCAGCGTCGGATTGTTGGCAAGTTCTTGTTCGAGCGTCTCGCGCTTAATGGCGGAAACGACGCCGTCTTCCAGCACTTTCGCCGTCAGCATGTAGCGGGCGCCAGGGCAAAACAGTGTCAGCTCGCCGATCAAATCGCCCTCGCTGCAAATGCGCAGTGCGAGCTCCTGTCCGTCCATGTCCATTTTGCTGATTTGGATTTTCCCCGATTGGATATAGTAAATATCGTCTGTTTTTTCCCCTTCTTGAAACAAGTACGTTCCCTTCTCAAGGCGAAGATCGCGTCCAAGCGGTGTAAGCCACTTCTGCCATTCACAAGATTCCATCTCGTTCATCTGATCACAACCTTACGTAAAATGTATCGTTATATAAAAGTGTACAGGAAAAAAGAGGGAAGTCAATATAAGGATAGTGGAAAGATTGAAAACTTGTTGAACATCGGTGGAATCGTTTGTGAAAGTCTTTGCATCCCAAGAACATGAGGGCGATGGAGTCAAGGATGCACCTTGGCTGCCGGGACAAATCGGTATTCGTTTCCCATAGACGGAGGGAGGGGCAAGAAAAAAATCCTTGAAAATTATTAAATATACATTTGATTTTATTTTTATACAGTATTATAATGAGAACTACATGAGGCATACGGGTGAGGGGGAACATGATGAACGTAGCCATTATCGGGGCGACGGGGTACAGCGGCGCGGAGTTGTTCCGCTTGCTATACGGGCATCCGCATGTGAGCCGTTGCGACGTGTTCTCGTCGTCGCAGGACGGGGTTCATGTATCGGAAAGTTTCCCGCACGTCGGTTCGGTCGATGGTGCGGTGTTGCATAAACTTGAAATCGAGGCGCTTTCCCGTTACGATGCGGTCTTTTTCGCCACGCCGCCCGGGGTGTCCGGGGAGTGGGCGCCGGCGCTCGTGGATCGGGGAGTGAAAGTGATCGATTTATCGGGCGATTTCCGTTTGAAAGACGGAGCGGTGTACGAACAATGGTACGGGCGGCAGACGGCGCCGGCGGAATATTTGCAAAAGGCGGTGTACGGGCTGACCGAGTGGAATCGGGAGGCGGTGCGCGAGGCCGTGCTCCTATCCAACCCGGGCTGTTATCCGACGGCGACGCTGCTTGGCCTGGCGCCGCTTGTCAAAGAAGGATTGATTCAGGAAGATTCGATCATCGTTGACGCCAAGTCCGGCGTATCGGGCGCGGGGCGGAAAGCAGGGCTTGGGACGCATTTTTCCGAAGTGAACGAAAACGTGAAAATTTATAAAGTGAACGTCCATCAGCACATTCCGGAAATTGAGCAAACGCTGCAAACGTGGAATGAAGCGATGGAGCCAATTACGTTCAGCACCCATTTGATTCCGATGACACGGGGCATTATGGCGACGATCTATGCGAAGGCGAAACAATCGATTTCGCCAAACGATTTGGTAGATTTATATAAAACAAGTTATGAAGGTTCGTCGTTTGTCCGTGTTCGCAAGGTCGGGCAATTTCCAGCGACGAAAGAAGTGTACGGATCAAATTATTGCGACATCGGCCTCGCCTACGATGAGCGGACGGGACGGGTGACGGTCGTGTCGGTGATCGACAACTTGATGAAAGGCGCTGCCGGGCAGGCGGTGCAAAACTTCAACTTGATGATGGGTTGGGATGAGGCGGAGGGCCTCCGATCCTTGCCGATCTATCCGTGAGGGAAGGGGAACGAACAATGACAGCAACGAAACAAACGGCGCAAGTAACGGCGGTCGTCGATGGAACAGTGGTTACGCCGAAAGGATTTCAAGCGGCCGGGGTGAGTGCCGGGCTGCGCTATTCGAAAAACGATTTAGGGGTTATTCTATGCGACGTGCCCGCTTCGGCGGCGGCGGTGTATACGCAAAGCCATTTTCAGGCGGCGCCGCTCAAAGTGACGCAGGCGAGCCTCGCTGTAGAACAAAAATTGCAGGCGGTCATCGTCAACAGTGCATGCGCGAACGCCTGCACCGGTGCGCAAGGGCTCAAGGACGCCTATGAAATGCGCGAGTTGTGCGCGAAACAGTTTGGCCTGGCGCTGCACCATGTGGCCGTCGCTTCAACGGGCGTGATCGGGGAATATTTGCCGATGGAAAAAATTCGCGCCGGCATCAAACAGCTTGTTCCAGGGGTGACGATGGCGGATGCGGAGGCGTTTCAAACGGCGATTTTAACGACCGATACGGTGATGAAGCGCGCTTGTTACCAAACAACGATCGACGGGAAAACGGTCACCGTCGGCGGAGCGGCGAAAGGATCGGGGATGATCCATCCGAACATGGCGACGATGCTCGCATTCATCACGACGGATGCCAATGTTTCGTCGCCGGTGCTGCACGCGGCGCTGCGGTCGATTACGGACGTTTCGTTTAACCAAATTACGGTCGACGGCGATACGTCGACAAATGATATGGTCGTCGTGATGGCAAGCGGTCTTGCTGGAAATGATGAGTTGACGCCGGATCATCCGGACTGGGAATACTTTTACGAGGCGCTGCGGAAAACGTGCGAAGACTTGGCGAAGCAAATCGCCAAAGACGGCGAGGGGGCCACGAAGCTCATTGAAGTGCGCGTGCGCGGCGCGAAAACGGATGAGGAAGCGAAAAAAATCGCCAAGCAAATCGTTGGCTCCAACTTAGTGAAAACGGCCGTTTACGGCGCGGACGCCAACTGGGGGCGGATCATCGGCGCGATCGGCTATTCGGATGCCGAAGTGAACCCGGACAACGTCGATGTCGCCATCGGGACGATGGTGATGCTGAAAGGAAGCGAGCCGCAGCCGTTCTCGGAAGAAGAAGCGGCGGCGTATTTGCAACAAGAGACGGTCGTCATTGAGGTCGATTTGCATATAGGCGATGGTGTCGGCGTTGCGTGGGGCTGCGATTTGACATACGATTATGTGAAAATTAACGCCAGCTATCGGACGTAAGGAGAGAGAACGATGGGGAAAAAGGTCGTCATCAAATGCGGCGGCAGCGTGCTTGATGAGTTGTCTCCCGCCTTTTTTGCCAGCGTGAACGCAATGCGAAAACAAGGGATGGAGGTCGTCATCGTCCACGGCGGCGGGCCGGAAATCGGACACATGTTAAAAAAATTGTCCGTGCCGAGCGAGTTTGTCAACGGCTTGCGGAAGACGACGAAAGACGTGCTCGCGGTTGTGGAAATGGTGCTCTCCGGCAAAGTGAACAAACAGCTTGTCGCGATGCTCAGGCAGCACGGTTTGCCCGCGGTCGGTGTTTCCGGCGTGGACGGGGGACTGCTTGAAGCAGAACCGATCGACTTGGCCAAACTCGGCTATGTCGGCCGTGTGAAAACCGTTCGTTCCCAGCTGTTGCGCACGCTGCTTGCGGCGGGCTACATCCCGGTCATTTCCCCGCTTGGCATCGACCAAAACGGGCAAACGTACAACATTAACGCTGACACGGCGGCTGGGGCGGTCGCAGCGGCCATCGGCGCCAGCCAGCTCGCGTTTGTGACGAACGTACCCGGCATTTTGCGAGACGGTGCGCTCGTGGCTGAGGCGACGGTGGAAATGATTGAACGACTGATCGAAGACGGCGTCATCACGGGTGGGATGATTCCGAAAGTGAAAGCGGCGCTCTCCGCCCTGTCCGATGCGCTGCCGGAAGTGATGATCGTCAGTGGCAAAACAACGTTTTATCAGAACGGAACATGGTATGGGACAACGATTCGGAAAGAAAACGAAGTGGGGGTCTACTAAATAATGAGCGCGCTGTTTCCAACTTACAACCGTTGGAATATCGCCGTCCAGTCGGCCGAAGGGACGGTGGTGACCGATGTGAACGGAAAACAATATCTCGACTTTGTTTCCGGCATTGCCGTCTGCAATCTCGGCCATCGCCATCCGCATGTCCAAACGGGCATTGAACAACAGCTGAATCAATATTGGCACGTCTCGAACTTGTTTACGATCCCGATTCAAGAAGAGGTCGCCTCCTTGCTTGTCGCCCACAGCGCCGGCGATTATGTTTTTTTCTGCAACAGCGGGGCGGAAGCGAACGAGGCGGCGCTGAAGCTGGCGCGCAAACATACCGGGAGACATAAAGTCATTACGTTCCGCCAGTCGTTTCACGGCCGCACGTTCGCGACGATGACGGCGACCGGGCAGGAGAAAGTGTATAGCGGTTTTGGTCCGCTGCTTCCGGAATTCATTCACTTGCCGCTGAATGATGTCGACGCGCTCAAGCAGGCGATGAGCGAAGAAGTGGCGGCAGTCATGCTTGAAGTCGTCCAAGGGGAAGGCGGCGTCCGCCCGGTTGACCCGGCGTTTTTGCAGACAGCGTCGGAGCTGTGTCAACAGCACGGGGCGCTTTTGATCATCGATGAGGTGCAAACTGGCATCGGCCGGACTGGGAAGCCGTTTGCGTACCAGCACTTTGATGTGGAGCCGGACATCATCACCGCAGCGAAAGGGCTTGGCAGCGGCATTCCGGTTGGGGCGATGATCGGCAAAGCGTTTTTGAAAGAATCGTTTGGACCTGGGGTGCACGGGTCGACGTTTGGCGGCAACCCGATCGCGATGGCCGCCGCCAAGGCGACGTTAGAAGTGGTGTTTGATCCGGCGTTTTTGCAAGATGTGCAGGAGAAAGGCCGCTATTTGCTTGCACGCCTCCATGACGCGCTCGCTTCGCTTGACATCGTCAAGGACGTGCGCGGACTCGGGCTGCTGGTCGGAATCGAGTGCCAAACGGACGTCGCACCGCTGTTGCCATTGATTCACGAAAACGGCTTGCTCGTCCTTTCGGCGGGGCTGAACGTGATCCGCCTGTTGCCGCCGCTTGTCGTGACGAAAGCGGAAATCGATGAAGCGGTGGACATTTTGACAAACGTGTTGAACAACGCCAACGCCTCAGCCGTCTTGTAAACGGACGGCCGACGGCTTAATTTTTATTCTTGTTCATGCATAAAAATTCCCGAACGGTTATAAAAACTCAAACGATGAGGTGGCGCCAATGAAAGCGTATTTGCATGTGGCGAGCGGAAAAACGTTCAGCGGGGAGCTCGCCGCTCCGCTTGAAGAAAAGGTGAGCGGGGAGATCGTTTTTTTCACCGGCATGACCGGGTATCAAGAAGTGTTGACCGACCCGTCGTATAAAAACCAAATCATCGTTTTTACGTACCCGCTCATCGGCAATTACGGCATCAACGAAAACGATTTTGAAAGCAAGCGGCCGCACGTCGAAGCGGTCGTCGTCTACGAAGCGAGCCGAGAAGGGTTTCATTACGGGGCGAAATACAGTCTGGCGGAATACTTGCAGCATTGGAACATTCCGCTTCTCACGCACGTGGACACGCGCGCCCTTGTGAAAGAAATCCGCACCGCTGGAACGATGATGGCGGAATTAAGTTTGTCGCCGATTTCAGCCGTTGGAGGCGTGGAAGCAGTATTTCCCGTGCGCGCGGTGTCAACGAGAACGATCGAAACATACGGCGAAGGCGGCCCGCATTTGGTGCTCGTCGATTTCGGCTATAAAAAATCGATTTTGCAGTCGCTTCTTGCGCGCGGTTGCCGGGTGACGGTTGTGCCGCATGATACGGCGCCGGAAGCGATTGACGCGCTGAAACCGGACGGGCTTGTCCTCTCGAACGGCCCAGGCGATCCGAAACAGTTACGCCATCAGCTTCCCGCTATCCGTCAGCTGATCGACCGGTATCCGACGCTTGCGATTTGCCTTGGCCATCAGCTCGTTGCCTTGGCGTACGGGGCGGATACGGAAAAACTCCGTTTCGGGCATCGCGGCGCCAATCAACCGGTGTGGGACGCGGTGAAACAAAACGTGATGATGACATCGCAAAACCATAGTTATGTCGTCAAAGAAGGCAGTTTGGTGGGCAAACCGTTTGACATTCGTTTCATTAACGTCAACGACGGTTCGGTCGAGGGCATCGTCCATCGCCATAAACCGATTTTGTCCGTGCAATACCATCCGGAGGCGCATCCCGGGCCGCACGATACCGGCTATATTTTCGACGAATTTTTGCAAACCGTGTTCAAGGGAGAGAACGTCTATGCCTAAAGATTCTTCGCTTCAATCGATTCTCCTGATCGGGTCGGGGCCGATCGTCATCGGCCAGGCTGCTGAGTTTGATTATTCCGGCACACAGGCGTGCATCGCCTTAAAGGAAGAAGGATACCGCGTTATTTTAGTGAACAACAATCCGGCGACGATCATGACCGATGATGTCCATGCCGATGCCGTGTATTTTGAACCGCTCACCGTTGAGGCGGTCGAAGCGATTATTGCCAAAGAACGCCCGGACGGGCTGCTCGCCACATTCGGGGGCCAGACAGGGCTCAACTTGGCGTTTCAGCTGCATGAAGCCGGCGTGCTTGAAAAGTATGGGGTGAGACTGCTCGGAACACCGATTGAAGCGATTAAGCGCGGGGAGGACCGCGAAGCGTTCCGCGCGTTGATGCACGAGCTTGGCGAACCGGTGCCGGAAAGCGAAATTGTTACAAGCGTCGAGGAAGCGGTCGCGTTCGCCGAACAAATCGGTTTTCCGATCATTATTCGTCCTGCATATACGCTCGGCGGGACGGGCGGCGGCATTGCCGAAAACATGGAGCAGTTTCTCGCGCTCGTGGAAAAAGGATTGAACGAAAGCCCGATTCATCAATGTTTGATCGAACGGAGCGTCGCCGGATTTAAGGAAATTGAATATGAAGTGATGCGCGACCAATCGAATACGTGCATTACCGTTTGCAATATGGAAAACGTCGATCCAGTCGGCATCCACACGGGCGATTCGATCGTCGTCGCACCGTCGCAGACGTTGACCGATGAGGAGTACCAAATGCTCCGTTCGTCGGCGGTGAAGATCATTTCCGCATTAGGGATCATCGGCGGCTGCAACATTCAGTTCGCCCTTGACCCGAACAGCAAACAATATTACTTAATCGAAGTCAACCCGCGCGTCAGCCGCTCGTCAGCGCTCGCCTCGAAAGCGACCGGCTACCCAATCGCCCGCATTGCGGCGAAGCTGGCGGTCGGCTATACGCTCGCGGAACTCGTCAATCCGGTGACGAAAACGACGTACGCCAGCTTTGAACCGGCCTTGGATTATGTCGTCGTCAAGTTTCCGCGCTTGCCGTTTGACAAGTTTCCGCACGCGGATCGGAAGCTCGGCACGCAAATGAAGGCGACCGGGGAAGTGATGGCGATCGACCGTAACATGGAGCGGGCGTTTCAAAAAGCGGTGCAGTCGCTCGAAGGCAAAAACAACGGACTGTTGTTGCCGGAGCTTTCGGTGAAAACGAATGATGAGCTGAAACAGCTGCTTGTCGACAAAGACGACCGCCGCTTTTTCGCGATTTTGGAACTGCTCCGCCGCGGGGTGGCGGTTGAAGCCATTCACAAATGGACGAAAATCGACCACTTTTTCCTTTGCTCGTTCGAGCGGCTTGTCGCCCTTGAAAAACAGGCAGCGGCTGCAACGTTGGATACGATTGAGGAGCAAACGTTCCGTTTCTTGAAAGAAAAAGGATGTAGCGACGCCTTTTTAGCTGAAACGTGGGGCGTGACGGAGCTTGACGTGCGCAACAAGCGGAAGGAACTTGGCATCGTGCCGTCATACAAAATGGTCGACACGTGCGCGGCCGAATTTCATTCAGAAACGGATTATTACTACTCGACTTATTTCGGCGAAGACGAGCGAAAACAACCGAGCGGCAAAGAGAAAGTGCTGATCATTGGAGCCGGACCGATCCGCATCGGCCAAGGCATTGAGTTTGACTACAGCTCCGTTCATAGCGTGTTCGCCTTGCAAAAAGAGGGCTATGAAACGGTGATGATCAACAACAATCCGGAAACGGTGAGCACCGACTTTGCCGTCGCCGACCGTCTGTACTTTGAACCGCTGACGCTTGAGAGCGTCCTCGATGTTATCGAAGCGGAACAAATCAAGCATGTCATCGTTCAATTTGGCGGTCAGACGGCGATCAATTTGGTCAAAGGACTCGAAGAAGCAGGTGTGCCGCTGCTTGGCGTCACGTACGATATGATTGACCAGCTCGAGGATCGCGATCGTTTTTACCAGTTGCTTGAGGAGCTTGACATTCCGCACGTACCGGGCTTGGTGGCGAACAATGCCGAGGAGCTCGCCGCCAAAGCGGCTGAGATCGGCTGCCCGGTGCTGCTTCGTCCGTCGTATGTCATCGGGGGCCGCGGCATGTTTATCGTCCATAGCGAGGCGCAGCTCGCTGCTTTGATCGAGCAAGGCGAGTTGACCTATCCGATTTTGATTGATGCGTATTTGGACGGGAAAGAGGCAGAAGCGGACATCGTGACGGATGGAACAGACATCGTGCTGCCGGTCATCATTGAACACGTCGAAAAAGCCGGCGTCCACTCAGGTGACAGCTATGCTTGGCTGCCGGCGCAGACGCTCACAGGTGAAGAAAAAGCGAAAATCATCGACTATGCGGGCCGGATTGCGAAAAAACTCGGCTTTAAAGGAATTATGAACATTCAATATGTCATTGCGGACGGCAATGTATATGTTCTGGAAGTGAACCCGCGCGCGAGCCGGACGGTGCCGATCGTCAGCAAAACGACCGGCGTGCCATTGGCGCAAATTGCGACAAAGTTATTGCTTGGGAAATCACTTGTCGACATCGTTGACGAAAAAGCTCGCGCATTGGCGGTCATGCCGTACGCCGTGTTAAAGTATCCGGTCTTTTCGACCCATAAGCTGCCGGGGGTTGACCCGGTGGTTGGGCCAGAGATGAAATCGACCGGCGAAGGCATCAGCATCGCCGCAACGAAGGAGGAAGCGGCGTATAAAGCGTTTTATCCGTATTTGCAAAAGAAAGCGAACGCGAACGAGGTCTATGTCATTGGCAACATCGATGCCGAGCTGGAGGCGGAGATGACGGCAAAACAGCTGACCATCGTCGCTGATGTCCCGTTTGCCGATTGGGTGAAGCGCGACACGGCGCTCGCGGTGATCGACTTGGGCAAAGAGGAAGGCGAAGCGAACAAACGAATGACTGCGTTGTCCCGACAATTGCTCGTCTTCACGGAACGTGAGACATTGAAGCTCTTCTTGCAGGCGCTCGATGTCGATCATCTTGACGTGCAGCCGATCCATGGCTGGTTGGAAAAGAAAAAACAGGCAGAACAGGCGGTGATCGCATGAATGCAGTGATGTCATTAAAAGGGAGAGATTTTTTAACGCTTCTTGATTTCACGACAGAAGAAATTTTGGACTTGCTGGCGTTAGCAGCTGATTTAAAAGCGAAACAAAAAGCCGGTGTATCGTATACGCCGCTTTCCGGGAAAACAATGGCGATGATTTTTGAAAAGCCGTCAACGCGCACGCGCGTGTCGTTTGAAGTCGGCATGATTCAGCTTGGCGGCCAGGCGATGTATTTAAACGGAAACCATTTGCAGCTTGGCCGCGGCGAAACGATCGCCGATACGGCCCGCGTCTTGTCGCAATACGTCGATGTCATTATGATTCGCACATTTGCCCATCAAAAAGTCGAGGAGTTGGCCGAATATGCGTCCGTTCCGGTCATCAACGGCCTGACGGACGACGATCATCCGTGCCAGGCGTTGGCGGATTTGCTGACGATTTATGAAGTGAAGAAAACGTTCCAAGGCGTCAAGCTCGCCTATGTCGGCGACGGGAACAACGTCGCCAACGCCTTGCTTGTGGCCGCGGCGAAAGTCGGCATGGATGTCGCCATCGCCTGTCCACCGGGCTATGAGCCAAAGAAAGAATATGTCGAGGCGGCGTGCCGGATCGGTGAACAGACAGGCGCCGCCGTCACGGTGACGCACGACCCGCTTGTGGCGGTGGCGGGGGCGGATGCGATTTATACGGATGTCTGGACGAGCATGGGCCAAGAAAGCGAAAGTGCTGAGCGGCTGCAAGTGTTTCAGCCGTATCAAGTCAACGAAGAGCTCGTCAAAGCGGCAAAACCGGATTATCTCTTTTTGCATTGTCTGCCGGCCCACCGCGGCGAAGAAGTGACGGCCGGCGTCATGGACGGTCCGAACTCGGTCGTCTTTGAGCAGGCCGGCAACCGGCTTCATGCGCAAAAAGCGATTTTGTTGTCCGTTTTATAGCAAAGGGGGAATTCCCGTTTCGGGAGTTCCTTTTTCACTTTGAAAAGGATTTCGAGGGGAGAGCTCCTTTTCGTTGTGAACAGCTTGGCGTTCCGTTTGCGATCCTCCATCCCGAGTTCGACAGTCACTAGGCAAACAAAATGCCTCTCGCCCCTTGATACAAAAGGGATCGGAGGCATTTGGGCACACTTCGGGCGTGTATCTAGGCGCGAGGGTGGATGCCTAGAATCTTTGGAGGAGGTTCCAGCCCTAGAGCCGCAAGGAATAGCGCTTGTTTGGCCGTCAGTTCTGTTCGTTGATAAAGGTCGCCGTTTTTTGAAGAAAAATGTCCAAGCATGAGACACTCGCATTCGTCTCTTACTTTCGGCCACGATTCATGAGTCAGGGGAAAGGAATCGCGAAATGCTTTTGGCCAGACGCTCCAAGACGGCGCGATCCACTTCATCTTCGCGACCGAACGAATCCATCACCTTCGCTTTCGCCTATTTGGCCTTTGGATCCCATTCATTATGAGCAAGATGGGGATCCGTCACAGTCGTTCCGTCTTTGTTTTTGCGTGTCACTCGTCGTATGTACATGCCTATATTATAAGCGATATTAGGCTTTTTTTAAAGGATAAATTATGAATTCGTGTGCCTATGAAATTCAGTGTTTTTTTCTAGGATCCGCATCGCGAAATCTTTGATATAACAGCATTTTGGCCATTTTCATTTGCCTAAAATGGCCTCAAAACTGTCGAACTCGGGT
>NZ_JAFWFM010000011.1:0-24960 GCF_017515625.1 Geobacillus sp. | reverse complement strand
TGGATTTTATTGGATAATCAACACGCCTGGTTTTTTCTATCAAAATTTTGTTGCTTTTATGGTAATATGTATAGAGATGACAATGATTTGATCTGAGTGAGGGGGATGGACATTGAAAAAACGGAAGAAATACGCGGCGGCGAGCGTGGTGTTGGCGTTGGGGCTGCTTGCTCCGGCTGTGTTGCCGACCGCAGCGGGCGCGGAAGACCGAGATGTCGTCAAGCTGCGCATTTTAGAGACGACGGACGTACATATGAATCTCGTCAACTACGATTATTTCAAAGATAGTCCGACGAATGAGTTTGGGTTGTCGAAGACGGCGCGTTTGATCGAGCAGGCGCGCGCTGAGCAGCCGAATACGCTTCTGTTTGACAACGGGGATTTGATTCAAGGAACGCCGCTTGGCGACTATGTGGCGAAAGTGAAGCCGATGCAAGACGGCGAAGTGCATCCAGCGGTGAAACTGTTGCATTTGTTGAAGTACGATGCGGCGACGGTTGGGAACCATGAGTTCAACTATGGCTTGGATTTCCTCAATGAAGTGTATGACGATGCCAAGCTGCCGATCGTGAATGCGAACGTGTACCGTGACGATCATGACCAAAATCCGGATAACGATGTCAACTATTTCACGCCGTATCAAATTTTAGCGAAAGAAGTCGTTGATGAAGACGGGGAGAAGCATACGCTGAAGATCGGCGTCATCGGCTTTGTGCCGCCGCAAATTATGGATTGGGACAAAGCGAATTTGCAAGGGAAAGTGATTGCGAAAGACATTGTGCAGTCGGCGCAAAAGTATATTCCAAAAATGAAAGCGGAAGGGGCCGATTTGATCGTTGTGCTGTCGCACTCGGGCATTGAAACCGGCGGAAACAGCCCGAATATGGAAAATGCCTCCTATTATTTGACGAAAATTCCGGGGGTCGACGCCGTGTTGACCGGCCACCAGCATAAAAAATTCCCGGCGCTTCCGGGAACGACGCCTGATTTTCCGGATGGGAACGGTATCAACAATGAAACAGGCACGATCAACGGTGTTCCGGTGACGATGCCGGGGGCGTGGGGCGATACGCTTGGGGTTATTGATTTGACGGTTGAGCAAATCGATGGAAAATGGAAAGTGACGCAAGCGAAAGCCCAGCTTCGCCCGGTGTACGACAAGGCGACGAAAACGCCGTTGGTTGACAGCGACCCGGCCGTGGAGCAGGCGATCCAAGCGGAACATGAAGCGACGATTCAGTACGTCCGCAGCCCGGTTGGAAAAACAACGAGCCCGATCAACAGCTATTTTGCGCTTATCAAAGACGATCCGTCCGTGCAAATCGTCACGAATGCGCAAAAATGGTATGTCGAAAAGATGTTGAAAGGGACGAAATATGAAGGCCTTCCGGTGCTGTCGGCCGGCGCTCCGTTCAAAGCCGGCGGACGCGGCGGGGCGAGCTATTACACGGATATTCCGGCAGGGGAAATCGTCATTAAAAACGTCGCCGATTTGTACTTGTATCCGAACACGGTGTATGCGCTGAAAATTACGGGAGCCGAGTTGAAAGAATGGCTTGAGTGGTCGGCGGGGCAATTCAACCAAATCGACCCGAACAAGACAGGCATTCAGCCGCTTATCAACAACGACTTCCCGACGTACAACTTCGACATTATTGATGGCGTGACGTACGAGATCGATGTCACCGAGCCGGCGAAATACGACAAAAACCAAAATGTGATCAATCCGAACGCGAATCGGATTAAAAACTTGAAATTCGAAGGCAAGCCAGTGACGCCGAACATGGAATTTATCGTCGCAACGAACAACTATCGGGCGACGACAAACCGGATCATCAATCCGGACGGGAAAAACACGATTTTGGCCGCGCTGGATGAAAACCGGCAAGTGATCATCGATTACATTCGGGAAAACGGAACGATCAACCCGTCAGCGGATGGCAACTGGCGGTTTGCGCCAGTGAAAGGGAAAGCGCCGGTGACCGTCACGTTTGAATCGTCACCGGAAGCGCAAAAATACTTGCCGCAAGACGGCAGCATCCGCTATGTCACCGCCTTGCCGAGCGGATTTGCCCAATATGAATTTGCCTTGCCGCTTTGGAAGGAAGAAAAGCCCAACCCGCCAAAGCAGCCGGAGAAGCCAACCACTCCTCCAGGCCAAGTGAAAAAAGTGTACTGGGATGGCGTGGAGTTGAAAAAAGGGCAAATCGGCCGCTTGACGGTGCAAAAGCCAATCAATCTATGGAAACGGACGAAGGATGGGCGCCTTGTGTTCGTCCGCATCTTACAGCCTGGGGAAGTATACCGCGTCTACGGGTATGACGCGCGCTTCGGCGGGCAGTACGCGGTCGGCGGCGGGTATTACGTGACCGACATCGACACGCACATTCGCTACGAAACGCCGTCAAAGGAGAAGTTGAAGTTGGTGAATGGGGAGTAAGCAAGAAAGCGAGGCTGTCCGAATGAATGGGGCAGCCTCGCTTTTTGCATGCTTATCATTCCGAATTGAGAAGACCCCACTTCTACGCGTGAGCATAAGTGGGGGATGAATCGCTGTCTTCGTAAGATCGCTGAACCGTGGGATGCACGGGGATGGCTTGGTTCATAGCCTGCCGCGGGGGTTCCCAAGAATCTCCCGCCTCTAAGTGCAAGCATAGGGGGAGAGCGTTCAAGTTAGTTGGTAATGAATGAAGGTGTTATGATGCTCACAGTTCAAATCATTTGACGGAGTAATAGTCAGTGGCAGTGACGTCGCTGTTAAAGTGTAGCCATAGACATTGCGGTTGACCAAGGACAGTTTGGAACACAGTCAGTATGGTATGGAGCCTCCATAGGCATTATTTTGCTTGAATGGCGATATATGAGGCAACCAGCCGATCATGTCTCTCCCTCCATATTAACACGATGTCTTTCCGGGAGTGGAGTGGATCACGTTTTCATGAGCGAAATGGTTCAGTATTATATGTGAAAATAACGGTAGGAATTTTACTTATTGTCGGCATATAATAATAAGTGAATGCATTAAGGTGAAAAAAAGAGGGATATTGTGAATAATGGAGAATAAGTATATGAAATGTTTGCAATGAATGATAAATGCCGACTTTTAGGTGAAAAGAGTGGTGATCATGAATGAATAAAGAAGTAAGCAAAATCATAAAAGATATTTTTGTGCGTCAAAAAGGATTTGCGAAGACAGAAGACTTAACCAGAAAAGGAGTGAGCAAATATTATATTCGAAAGTTCGAGCAAAATGGAGACATCATTAGGATAAAACGTGGGCTGTACCGTTATGCTGCATTTGAAAATGATCAAAATGAAGAAGTGGTTGAAGTATCAAAAGTGATCCCGAATGGTGTTCTTTGTCTTTTGTCGGCATTGTCTTTTTATGAGTTAACAACTTATAACCCGTGGGAGTACCAAATTGCTATTGAAAGAAAATCAAGGAAACCCAGTTTGCCCGATTATCCGCCAATTAAAATTTTCTATTTTTCAAAAAAACAGTTTGAATATGGAATTGAAGAAGTGGAAATAGGCGGCCATAAAATAAGCATTTATAATCGTGAAAAAACGATTTGCGACATTATTCGATACAGAGAAAAAATAGGAATCGATTTAATGAAAGAAGGTTTGCGAAATTATTTACAAAGTCCTGAAAAAAACATAAATAAACTGGTGGAATGTGCTGAGAAAATGCGCATCAAGACGGTTTTATTAAAATACTTAGAGGTGCTTTTATAATGGGAAATATTAAAAATATACCTGCTTCAGTTGGAGAAAGACTAAAGAATATTGCTAAACAAAGCGGAAAAACCTTTGATTTCATTTTATTGTTGTATTTTCAAGAAAGGTTGCTATATCGACTTTCCATTTCTCATTATCGGGATCAATTTGTTCTAAAAGGCGGTCTCTTTTTATTTTCCTTAACACAATTTAAATCTAGGCCAACCAAAGATATTGACTTTTTAGCCAGACAAATTTCGAATGATATTCAATATATCAAAACTGCGTTTGAGTCCATTTGTGCGTTAGCCACTGAAGAAGATGGAGTCGAATTTGATGTAAAGGGCATTACGGCTGAACGAATTAAAGAGGGTGCTGATTATGAAGGGATTCGTATTAAAATTCCGGCAGCACTTGGCAAAATAAAAAAGCAATTGCAACTGGATATTGGATTTGGTGATGTCGTGATCCCAAAACCACAAGAGATGCAGTATCCTACTTTATTAAATATGAAGCCCCCGGAGATTCGAGTCTACTCAACTTATTCAGTAATAGCTGAAAAGTTTGAGGCGATGATCTCACTATCTGTTGTCAACAGTAGAATGAAGGATTTTTATGATGTTTTCACGCTTTTATCAACCGAGAATTTTGATGGACGTGTTTTATGGGAAGCCATATTTGAAACCTTTCAAAGACGTCGAACGAATTTAGAAAAAGAACATCCTGTGTTTTCATCTTCTTTTGCAGAAGATGAGAGCCGAAACAAACAGTGGAAGGCATTTTTGCAAAGAACGGGTATAAAAGAAGATCTACAGTTTCCCTTCGTCATGGAGAAAATTCGAGATTTTCTTTTTCCTGTATATGACTCAATTTTAAAAGAAAATGAATATTGGAAAATGTGGAATAGCCGGACTCTTAAATGGGAGTAACGAAGAAGACAACAGCTCAAAAATTAGAAAAGCATAGGGTAGACGAAATGAATGGAGCAGTAATATCTGAGAGCCTGACAAAAATTAGACAAGAAAAACTGGCTGACGGCGATCAACGTGTACCGCTTTTTTTCAGCGGTACGACGAATTCATTCGCGACCAGGTCATTGGGATTGGCTGGCCGCTGATTGGCAATTTGGACGGCATAAGCAAAGATGAACGGAAAGAGCGATTGCGCAACGTGTACCATTATTCGGGGGCGAAGCTTGGCAACGCTCTTGGCGCAATCTGGGCGTTTGTCCATACGATGGAACAAGGGGATATCGTGTTGGTTCGCAATGGAGCATGGCTCAGCATTGGGATCATTAGCCCCTATCGCTATGTGAAACATCTCGACAATGATATCGATGGGTTTTGCCATCAACGATCGGTTGAGTGGAAGGTCATGAATGAAAACGTTCGGTTGTATCATGAGAACGTGCATGAAACATTGCGGCACCCGGGAGTTGTGACAAAAAGCAAATATACTGTACACGAATTTCAACTAGGGATTTAATGGTAACCCAGGAATGTTTGAGACATATATGAAATGGTTCAAAGGTCGAAAATCGTCATTTCGTCTCACTTCCTCGCGAAGAAAATCACGGTACAATCATCAAACGGTGCAAAAGCCAATCAATCTATGGAAACGGACGAAGGATGGGCGCCTTGTGTTCGTCCGCATCTTACAGCCTGGGGAAGTGTACCGCGTCTACGGGTATGATGCGCGCTTCGGTGGGCAGTACGCGGTCGGCGGCGGGTATTACGTAACAGACATTGACACGCACATCCGCTATGAAACGCCGTCAAAGGAGAAGTTGAAGCAAGCAAATGGATGGTAACATCAAACACGGCCTTGTGCCGCCATTCATGGCGGGCAAGGCCGTGTTTTTTGTCTCAATGATAGAGCGGAATATCTTTACAACGCGATCGCAGGCATCAAGGCCATGCCACCAACCGTGGTTCGGTCCAACGGACGAATTCATCAGTCCACGGTCGGGTTGTGATCGACCAAGCGATAGTAGAGACGGTCGTTTTTCTAGGAACCCAAACCGAAACCGAACCGCCATTGACTTTGAATTCCCCCCATCCATCACTGTTGATGGTGACGGTGTCACTCCGGTTGCCGGTAAGGTCATAGAACACTTTTCCGGCGTGTTGTTTGCCAACGTACATCCATTTGCTTCCTCCCGGCCCATCGGTGATCAATGCGGCCAGTCCGGATCCTGGTTTTTCAGTGACCCCTTCCCTTGTCCACCCGATGATGTCGGAGTGATCAAGATAATCATGTTGCGTTCCGTAAGCATAATCCCTGCGCGCGATGAGGAGCGGATCGATTTTGCTTTTCAGCGAAGGAATGTTATATTGTGGAATGCCATAATAGTCACCATAAAAGACGCACGGGTATCCTTCCTGCCGAGTTAGAATAAAGGCGTAAGCCAACGGTTTGAACCATGGGTCGACCCATGACTGCAGCGCTTGGCCGGGTTCGGTGTCATGATTATCAACGAAGGTGACGGCCAATGTTGGTTGATCTTTCATGAGAGTATTGGTCATTAACGTGCGCATATCAAATGTGCCCCCTGATTTGGAAGCGGTATAAAATTTGTTGTGTAACGGGGCATCAAACAAAGACATCGTTCCGTTTGTTTTCATAATGTAATTGTGCAACTTGTTGATGTCATAGCTCCAATATTCCCCAACGGTAAATAGCGGCTTGCCAGTCTGAGAACGCACATACGACAACCAATCAGGAAAAAAACTGAACTTAATATGCTTGACGGCATCAAGCCGGAACCCATCAATGTTCGTTGTGTTGACATACCATTTCCTCCAGTTTTTCAGCTCGGTCACGACTTCGGGATGATCCATATCAAGGTCGGCATACATTAAGTAGTCATAGTTTCCGTTTTCCGTGTCTACTTCCCAATCCCACGCTTTGCCGATGCCGCGGAATTTGTAAATGCGGCTCAATTTTCGGCTTTCGTCCCAATCAACGCCATCAAAATGGTACCAGCGCCACTTAAAGCTGGAGTAGGTGTTGCCCCGCCCGGGAAAATCAAATTTCGTCCATGCTTGGATTTGATAGGTGCCCGAGATTTCTTGGTTGCGGTCGGACGGATTGACTTCGACGGCGTCCACCCATTCCGTGCCGTCGGCGCCGCCTTTATGGTCGAACACGACATCGGCGTACACTTGCATTCCAGCGGCGTGGGCGGCTTGAATGGCTTGAAGATATTGAGCTTTTGTTCCGTATTTTGTGCGGACGGCCCCTTTTTGATTGAATTCACCGAGGTCATACAAGTCGTATACTCCGTACCCTACGTCGCTGCGGCTTGTTCCTTTGTAAGCGGGCGGCAGCCAAAGAGCGGTGATGCCAAGGCTGGATAAGTTGTTGGCTTCATTGGCCACTTTGGTCCATAACGTGCCATCATCCGGCAAGTACCATTCAAAATACTGCATCATGGTGCCGTTAAACGGTGCGGCAGCCTTGGCGTGCTGTCCTGTCGGGCAGAACAGCGAGGCAGTGAGCAAAAACGCGAGCAGGAACACCCACCCTTTTCGAATGATGCGGTGAAACGTTAGCACAATGCCCTTCCCCCTTAATCAAATGTTACATTCGACGGTTTGGCTTCCAAAAAATTAAGGGAAATGATTGCATAAAAAGAGTAAACAGGAAGCAAAACCTCGAACGGTTACGTCTATTATAATTTTTATTTGTGATCGTTTTCAATATCGAATTTAAACGATTTTGAGTTAGGAGTGAATCGAAAATAAAAAAACAGAGGGGAATATAGTTGAAATATTCTGTTTATTGGTATAAGATAAAGATTGATGAAATCGTTTGCACCAACCATTTTGTGCAAACGATTGCACAAAGAAATAAAAAGGAGAGGAGAGAAGGAAGTTGGCCAAACAAAGGAGAAGGGAGCAGGGGATGATCAAGAGGGCAAGGAGAATGCTATCATTGGTTTTGGCATCGGTGTTGTTGCTGGCATTGACTCCTTTCCAGGCGGTTGCCGCTGCGAACGAAACAGGAAGTTCTAGCGCTCTAGGGAATGGGGAGCATCGGTGGACGGCCGAATCCACGGCCTCGCAGCCACGGACGATCACGCTAGTCGGCAATTTGCAAGATGAGTTGGGCCATACGGCGGAATGGGACCCGGGGGCATTGGCGACGAGGATGCATGATGAAGGGAATGGGCTTTATACATTCACCGGGACGCTGCCAGCCGGGACCTATGAGTACAAAATTGCGGTCAACGGCAGCTGGGATGAAAATTACGGCGCCGGTGGGCGCAATGGCGCAAATCTGGTGTTGAAGCTGGATCGGCAAACCGAGGTGACGTTTTATTACAATGACCGGACGCATGCGATCGCGGATTCGACATGGTATACGGCGATTGCGAAGGAGAAACAGCCGCGTCTTGTCGGGACGGTGCTGCCGGCCATCGGCTATGAGAGGGAGAGCAACGGATGGACTCCGGGGACATCGACGACGCTGTTGACCGATGATGATTTTGACTCGGTGTACACGTTTAAGGCGCAGGTGCCGAAAGGATCGTATGAATATAAAATTGTCCTCGGAAACAATTGGAATGAGAGCTACCCACAAGAGAATGCACGCTTAAATGTTTTGGAAACGACGATCATTACATTCTTCTTCAATGCGAAA
Source organism: Geobacillus sp. (assembly GCF_017515625.1). Classification (NCBI taxonomy): domain Bacteria; kingdom Bacillati; phylum Bacillota; class Bacilli; order Caryophanales; family Anoxybacillaceae; genus Geobacillus; species Geobacillus sp. The sequence goes on along the minus strand of NZ_JAFWFM010000011.1, from coordinate 16,596 downwards.
ACAAAAGAGGTGTACACCGACTACAACCCCAATGGCTCTGACGGTGTTGTTCAGAAAGACCGATTAAAACACAATACATGGGATACGTTGTACCGCCAGCCGTTTGGGGCGGTGAAAGCGGGAACGAAGGTGACGCTTCGCTTAGCGGCGAAAAAAGGCGATTTGACGAAAGCGGATGTGTATGTGAAAAATACGACGACCGGCACGGCCAACGTCTACACGATGGAAAAAGTCGGCGTGCTCGGGGATGATGAATATTGGGAGGCTGTGTTCACCCCTTCGACGCCCGGGGTGTACGGGTATAAATTTATTGCTCAAGATGCCGGAACGAAAGTGGAATACGGCGAAGATACGCAAGAAGGGCAATGGGGGAAAACCGTGGACAGCCGTGCAGAGCTGTTCCAGTTGACGGTGTATGATCCGGATTACAGGACGCCCGACTGGATGAAAGAAGCGGTTGTGTATCAAATTTTCCCGGATCGGTTCTTTAACGGCAATCCTTCCAACGACAACAGCAAGCAGCAGGCACGCGGGGCGCAGCCGATTGAGCATCGCGATTGGTCGGATTTGCCCGATAATCCGCGCCTGAAAGGAACGAGCGGCTACGATGGCGACGGCGAATGGTCGAATGACTTTTTCGGCGGAGACATCGCCGGAATTGAACAAAAGTTGGATTATTTGCAGTCGCTTGGGGTGAACACGATTTACTTAAATCCGATCGCCAATGCGCCATCGAACCATAAATATGATGCGAGCAATTACAAAGAATTGGATCCGATGTTCGGTTCCCCGGAAGAATTCCAATCGTTTGTGCAAGCGCTTGCGAACCGGGGAATGCATCTCATCTTAGACGGGGTGTTCAACCACGTATCCGACGATTCGATTTACTTTGACCGCTACCACCGCTATCCGACCGTCGGCGCGTATGAATATTGGGAAGCGGTTTACGATTTGATGAATGAAAAAGGATTGAGCGAGGAAGAAGCGCGGAGACAAGTGGAAGAGAAGTTCAAACAAGAGGGACAGACGTTCAGCCCGTATGGGTTTCATCTTTGGTTCAATATTGAAAACGAAAAAGTCGATGGTCGTTATAAGTATCAGTCATGGTGGGGCTATGACAGCTTGCCTGAGTTTAAGTCCGTGATAGGGGAGAAGGTATCGTATCCGAGTGAATTAAACAACGATGCGCTCGCGAATTACATTTTCCGTGAATCGGATTCGGTGGCGAAAAGCTGGATTGCCCGCGGCGCCTCTGGGTGGCGGTTGGATGTAGCGAATGGGTGGATCCGGCGTTTTGGCGCGAGTTCCGCCAAGAATTGCTTCAAGGGTCGTACGACCGCGGTCCGACGTTAAAAGAGAGGGAGCAGCCGCTCATTTTAGGGGAAATTTGGGATGACGCATCGAAATATTTTCTAGGCGACCAGTACGATTCCGTGATGAACTACCGGTTCCGCGGGGCGGTGCTTGACTTTTTGAAAAACGGAAATGCAGAAGAGGCGGACAAACGGCTGACGGCCATAAGAGAAGACTACCCAAGTGAAGCGTTTTATGCGCTGATGAACTTAATCGGTTCGCATGACACGGCGCGGGCGGTCTTTCTGCTTGGGAACGGAACGGATTCATCCGAGCGGGCGGAGCTTGATCCGAATTATAATGAGGAACTTGGGAAAAAGAGGCTCAAGCTAGCGGCGATTTTGCAGATGGGATATCCGGGGGCGCCGACGATTTATTACGGCGATGAAGCGGGAGTAACAGGCTCAAAAGACCCAGACAACCGCCGCACGTATCCGTGGGGCAAAGAAGATCAAAATCTGTTGTCCCATTATCAGAAAGTGGGGCACATTCGCCAGCGCCATCAATCGTTGTTGGCCCATGGCGACATCAAGACGGTGTATGCGCAAGGGGATGTATACGTATTTGCCCGCCAATACGGGCGTGAAGTGGCGCTCATTGCCGTCAACCGCGGCAATGAGGACAAGACGATGGCGCTTGACGTCGCTTCGTTGCTTCCGAATGGCACCGTACTCACGGATGAGTTGCATGATGGCGAGAAAGCCACGGTCGCTGGCGGAACGTTGACGGTCACGATTCCGGCCCTGGATGGACGGATGATGTTTGGGACGGTGACGGTGAAAATACCTGCCGCGGTCAGAAGTTTGGAGGCAAGCGCCGCGGTTGGTCGCGTGACGCTTACTTGGGAAGGGCAAGCGTCGAAGTATCGGGTGTACCAATCAACCATTCAAGGGGCTGGTTATACGTTAGCGGTGGAAACGAACGAGACTTCCGTGACGATCGATTCGTTGGCGAACGGGACTGCGTATTACTTTGCCGTTACCGCCGTCGATGAGAACGGGAATGAGTCGCCAAAGGTGGAAACGAATCGCGTCGTTCCTCATTATCCGCTGACGAGCGACAATGTCCAGTTCGTGACCACGTTAAGCGATGCCACACTGGATTTGTCAAAACCGCAGCAAGTGGATGTCCATGTCAACATCGACAATGTGACAAGCAAAGGAGCAGCTGATGGGTTGCAAGCGGTGTTGCAAGTGAAAAGCCCGCATGACGAAAAATGGAAAGAATACAGAGCGTCCTACCAAGGACAAGACGGCGACGCCAACGTGTTCCGGGCTTCCTTCACTCCGCTCGCCGCAGGGACGTATACGTATCGTTATGCGCTGACGACCAATCTCGGCAAGGAATGGGTGTATACAGCAGAGAAGCAAGTGACGTTTGCGGCAGACAGCAGCGACCAAATAGCGCCAGCAGACGCCATCGAGCTGCGGCAGCCTGCGGTTGAATCCGGACAAGTGAATTTATCATGGACGTTTGTTGGGAAAAAAGATGGAGATGCTTATTTGTTAGTCATCGAGCGCAACGGTGATATCGTGCATACAACCACTTCGATCGGCGATTCATTTACAGACTACGATGTCGAAAACGGCACCGAGTACACGTATGTTGTCAAGTTGTATGACCGCGCCGGCAATGTTGTGGAGTCGAACACGGTCAAGGTGACGCCGTACATTGTGATGGTGAAGGTGATTTTTAAAGTGAAAGCGCCGGATTATACGCCGCTCGATGCCCGCATTACGATTCCGAACAGCCTGAACGGCTGGAACACAGGGGCATGGGAAATGTCGCGCAATGGAGCGGTGACGCCTGATTGGCAATTTACAACTGAAGTGCAAGAAGGGGAAACGATCACGTATAAGTATGTGAAAGGCGGGTCGTGGGATCAGGAAGGGCTGGCTGATCATACGCCTGCAGACAATGGGGATGATGATGTCAGTTATTATGGATACGGCTCGATCGGCACGGATTTGAAAGTGACCGTTCACAATGAAGGAAACAATACGATGGTTGTGGAAGACCGCATTTTGCGCTGGATTGATATGCCGGTGGTCATCGAAGAGGTGAAAAAACAAGGGAGTCAAGTGACGATCAAGGGCAATGCCATTAAAAACGGTGTTTTGACGATCAATGGCGAGCGGGTGCCGATCAATGATCAGATGGCATTTGTCTACACCTTTACGCCGGCTCCGCAGCAAAAAGAAGTGGCGATCCATATCGAACCGTCAGCGGAAAGCAAAGCAGCCGTGTTCAAAAACGACGGTGGAGCCATTGCGAAAAATACGAAAGATTACGTGCTAAATTTGGAGACGAAGCAGTTGCGTGAAGGGAAGTTGACAACGCCGCCAAGCAACGGCGATTCTCCGGGAAGCGAAACGCCGTCCCATGACGGAGGGGCAACACCAGGCAACGGCACCTCTCCGGGCAGCGGTGGTCCATCGGATGGAGCATCCCCTGGGGGGAGCGTTCCGCCGGGCGGCACAGCTCCACCGGGAAACGAAGCGCCTCCATCAGCACCGCCGCAAAAACCGTCTCCATCGAAACCAAAAGAGAAACCGAGAAAGCCAACCACTCCTCCAGGCCAAGTGAAAAAAGTCTACTGGGATGGCGTGGAGTTGAAAAAAGGGCAAATCGGCCGCTTGACGGTGCAAAAGCCGATCAATCTATGGAAACGGACGAAGGATGGGCGCCTTGTGTTCGTCCGCATCTTACAGCCTGGGGAAGTGTACCGCGTCTACGGGTATGATGCGCGCTTCGGCGGGCAGTACGCGGTCGGCGGCGGGTATTACGTGACCGACATCGACACGCACATCCGCTACGAAACGCCGTCAAAGGAGAAGTTGAAGTTGGTGAATGGGAAGTAAAAACAGAAAGCGAGGCAGTCCGAATCAATAGGGCAGCCTCGCTTTTTGCACGTTATTGTTCACTCGTGACCGTAACCGCCAACCCGTCCGCATCATAGGAAAGGGCAATCACAAGGCCGTCTTTGTGAAATGCGAGTGCAGGCGGGTAGCCTTGGCCAGAATCGGACTGTTCATACTGGTTTCCAAATAGCGTGATGAGCTGTTGTTTCAGATTGTTATAAATCGCTGTGAGCTGATCGTTTGTATACTCCTGGCCGTCATCGAACGAGTAGCCGTAGAAGGCAAGCTTTCCGTTCTCAAATCCATAGACGAGCAGCGTATGATATCCGAAAAGAGAAGTCGAATAGACCCAGGCTTGGCCGCCGTCTATATTTTCTTGTAGGATAAATTTTGCGGTTTCCAACTTCTTGACTTGAGAAGTGGACATGCCGAGTTTTACTCCACGGAACAGCTGTTCCATTTTAACTTGATTGAGTTTTGCTTTGGAAGGAGTTTCGTATTTTACCCGGGCATCGCGATCGACATAATATCCGCCGCCTAAACCTAACATGCCCGGTTTAAACGTGTAAATGCGGTAGGTTCCGCCGGTTTTTAACGTTCTGACGTAGACTTTCTTCTCTCCTTGTAACTTATAAAGCTCGGTATCTTTCAAAACAGTTAATTTGCCGATCTGTCCCTGCACCAATTCCATGCCATTCCACCAAACTTTTGCTTGCGCATCGTGGGCGTGAAATGGCGACAGAAGGATTCCGGCGCTTAGCGCTGAGACTGTTAGAAATTTTTTCATGATCTTCATAAAGTATGCTCCTCTCTCACGAAAATGGAAGAATAATATGATCCATTTTAACCTATATTTCGCCCCTTAGCCAAGTCCGGTGAGAAGCTTGTTTGACGAAATGTTGACCTTTGCGCCACCAAAGCCCCCTCTTTTTCTTCGAAATCATTCTTTTTTCTCTTTTCTTTTGACGGAAAGACCTCTATGATGAAAGAAAAAGAGAAAGGAAGGAGCGGGCGGAAGTGAGGAAATGGGTGCAGGCCGTGGCAATTGGAATGCTGTTGGCGGCGGCCGGATGGCTTTGGATGCCGAGTTCATCCATGGTCAAGGCGGGGGGATGCGGAGAACGTGTCGGCACGGAAAAAGTGTGGTGGGACGGTGCTGAACTGAAGCCCGGGCAAATCGGCCGGGTGACGGTGGTGGCGCCGACAGAGCTATGGTTGTCGAACAAAGCAGTGAAGACGCTGCCAAGCGGTGCGGTGTATCGCGTGTACGCGCTAGGCGGCGGCTATTTTGGTGTCGGCCGAGGATATGGGATCAAGAACGATGCCCGCGTCCGCTATGAAACGCCGTCAAGAGAGAAGTTGGCCGCTGCTTTATGCGTGCAGCAGGCGAAAACAAGCATGGCGGATGTCACGATGAACGGGGTGGCGATCGGCGACTCGCGCGCCAAGGTCGAAGCGATGTACGGCACGGCGAAGCGCAAGACGAAAAACGCCTACGGCCTATATTGGGAGGCGTATGATCAAGGCGGTTACAAAAACTTTTTGATGGTGAGCTATGACCGTGATCGGGTGGCGGCGATGTACACGAATCAGCCGATTGTCCAAACGAAAAAAGGAACGGGCATCGGAACGGCGAAAACCGTGGTGGAAGCGCGCTACGGTCGGCCGCTCGCCTTCATCCAAAAAAAGGATGACGTCTACGACATTCAAAATGACGAATACGGGACCTATCTTGTCAACGGCCGCTACGTCACCTTCTTTTATGACCGGTACAACAACAACCGGGTGGATGGCGTGCTTGTCGTCAATCGGGCGCTCGAGGATGAAAAGCCCGGGTTTTACGGAACGCCGACGGAGGAGCTGCGCACGGCCTATGAATATCAAATTTTTGATTTAGCAAACGCGGCGCGCCGCTTGCACGGACTTCCGGCGCTCGCGTGGGATGCGAAGGCGGCGGCGGCCGCCCGTGAACATAGCGAAGATATGGCGGTCCATCACTACTTCTCTCATACGAACTTGCAAGGCCTGTCGCCGTTTGACCGCCTGAAGCGCCGTGGCATCGCGTATCGCGTGGCGGGAGAGAACATCGCCTACGGACAATACGATGCGATTTTTGTCCATGAAGCGTGGATGCACTCGCTCGGTCATCGGCAAAACCTTTTATATCCGGACTTTACCCGCCTTGGCGTCGGGGTCGCGTTCAATTCATTCCATCAACCCTACTACTCTCAAGAGTTTTATGCTCCGTGACCGCGGATGATCCTTTCGCTTCTCAAGAGCGTCCCAGCAGTGCTGGGACGTTCTTTTTTTGGACTAAATAAATGGAAAATGATCCCCCATTTTGTAGAAGTTTGTCGTATAATAGAATCAGTGGCAACAAAATGATAGAAAGAGAGGAAAATAGGACTAGTGGGAAAAGCGAAGAACATCATCCGCATTGGGGTCGGGGCGGTGTTGGCCGCATGGACGGCGCTGCAGGCGGCAGAAGCGGATGCCGGAGCGAATGTCGTCTACTGGGAAGGCATGCGCCTCGTGCAGGGGCAAATTGGAAAATTGGAGATCGTGAAACCGATTAACCTATGGAAACGGGAAAACGGGGTGCTGACGTTTGTCCGCGTGTTGCAGCCTGGAGAACAGTACCGGGTGTATTCGTATGACGAGGCGTTTGGCGGCCAATACGGGGTTGGCGGTGGATATTACGTCACCAATATCAAAGGGCATGTTGTGTATAAAACGCCGTCGAGGGAGAAGCTGAAGCTTGTCAATCCGGGGAAGTATGGGGCAAGGCAGCTGGCGGTCGGCACGGTGGTAAAGGAGGTGTCGACGCGCATCGCCTCCGGGGTGGAAAAAGAGGAAATGGAAATCGTCGGCGCGCGCGGCAAGCAGCATGTGTACAAGCTTGACATCGATACGTCGAATGAGAGGCTGGCCATTGAGACGGCGCTGTCCAATGATCAAGTGCTTGGCATTGAACCGGTGCTTGAGCAGGCAAAACGGTACGATGGCCGCGACGGAATCGTACTGGCGGCGGTGAACGGCGATTATTTCAAAGAGGATGGTTCGCCGACCGATTTGATGGTGCACCGGGGAGAGATCGTGATGACGAATACAACGCCGGCGGCGGAACGGACGATTTTTGGCATCAGCGCTGATGGAAAGCCGATGATTGGAAACCCAGATGTTCAAATTGGCGTTCGAATTGGAGAAGGAGGCTCATATCCCGTCGATGGCATCAACAAGCCGCGGCGCGCTCATCAGTTGATTTTGTACACCCCGTATTTCGCTGCCTCCACGAAAACGAACGCTCTTGGGACGGAAGTCGTGCTGACGAATGTACAAGGGGTGTTGAACGGGAATGGAACGGTCACCGGAACGGTGAAGAAAGTGGTAGTCGGTCAAGGCAATGAACCGCTCCAGCCTGGAGAGCTCGTGCTATCGGGCCATGGCCGGGCGAGTGACTATTTGCGGCAGGCGAAAGAAGGGGATGCGGTGGAAATTTCCCTTCAGTATGACCAGCCCGAATGGAGTGGGGTGAAAGAAGCGCTCGGCGGCCGATACCGGTTGGTGGCGGATGGAAAAGTGCAGCCGTTTTCGATTAAAGGAGTCCATCCGCGTACAGCCGTCGGCATTGACAAGAACGGAAATGTCATGCTCGTCGTTGTCGATGGCCGCCAGCCTGCTCATAGCCAAGGCATGACGTTGAATGAGCTGGCCAAACTGATGCATGAGCTTGGCGCCGTCGATGCGATGACGCTCGATGGCGGCGGTTCTTCGACCTTTGTCGTCCGCCAGCCAAACGGGCAGCTCAAAGTCGAAAACAAGCCGTCTGATGGATTTGCGCGTCCGGTGGCGAATGCGCTTCTTGTTGTGTACAAAGAGACGCAAGAGAACGGGGAAAGCGAAGAAGTGCTTGATGATTTTGAGAACGAGTTGAAGTGGAATGCATCGGGCGTCAACTATGTGGGGGCTGCGGTCGAGCGGACGACAGAAAAGGTGAGAGAAGGAAAGCAGGCGCTGAAAATTTCATACGATTTCCGCGGGATGCCAGGGACATCCGGCGTCTATGCTAGTCGGGAGGAAGCGATTTGGATTTCGAAACGGCCGCAAGCGATTGGCATGTGGGTGTATGGAGACGGAAGCGGCCATTGGCTGCGCGCCCAGCTGCAGGATGGAAGCGGGCGCCGCATTTGGATCGATTTTGCCCGCCATGTCGATTGGATCGGTTGGAAATATGTGCAGGCCGCTGTGCCTAGCGATGTCGCGCTTCCGCTCATGCTGGAGATGCCGGTGCGTTATATGGAAACGGATATCGGACGGAAAAACGCCGGAGCGATTTACATCGACGGCCTTCGCGCCCTCTTCCGCTGATGGGCGCGCCTCCCCTGCTTGCCTAGAAGGATGGTGAATGAACAAGGGATGTTGCTCATCGATAGTGGTTCCGAAATCGTGAAAGTCCTTGCATGCTGTTCTTCTGGGCATTTGCATTTCTCTGAAAAGTATTGTATATATTATAAAACGAGTGGATAGGCAAACCGCAAGGGAGGCAAAAGCTTGACGATGGACGAACAAACGTTGTTGGAGCAGTTGCGGAAAAACCCGCCGAAGCTGGTCGGAGGATATAAAAAACAAGGATGGGCGATCAAAGTGTTGGAGCGAATCGCCAATCCGGATGTGGAAGACGAAGGGGACGGCCTGGTGACGGCCAAAGCGGTGCTGTGGGCGCAAGACGGCACGTATTACCCGGCTTTTTTGACAATTGACCTCAATCAACAAGGAAGAGTCGTCGGCGTCTATTTTATCGCTGAAAACAAGGAACAATTCGATTTGATTCCGTTCGAATGGGCGAAAGAGTTTCTTGGCAAGCCAGAGCAGGAAATCGTTCCGTTTCGCTACCGGACGCTGAGCAAAATCGACGGGGATCAGCAGCAAACGAACTGGCCGCACTTTCGTTGATCAAGGCTGGCTCTGACAGTCAAAAAGGTGGCTGAAGAGTCAGCCTTATTTATGCTTGGAAGGGCTTACGTTGGATTTTTTTTTTCAGGGCATATTTTCATTTTGCCTCTTTTCCGGTAAAATTGAAATACATGTTTACTATTTTTGTAGATAGCAGGTGAAAGTGTGAGGAGAAAACGGAGAAAAGCATTTTCCATCATCGGATGGCTGGCGGTGTTTTGGCTATCTTTTTCACTGTTGGCCGTTCAGACGGAAGCGGCCTCGTTCCCGAATGTGGAGAGGCTTGAACAGCATGCCGCCCAGCTTGAGCGGGCGATGAAAGCGGATCAATGGTCCAAGCCGTACCGTCTCTTCAACCAAGTCAAACGCGATTATGAGGCGGCAAAAAAAGAAGTGGCGCGCGTGCGTCCACAAACGGCAAGGGCGCAGTTGGAAAAACGGATCGCGGCCGGAGAACAGACGATGAAAAAGGCTTCCGCCTATATCAGCGCGGTCGAAAGCGGGGAGCGATTGCGCGCCTTGACGGCCAACGTCGACCGGGCGCTGCGGACGGGGGATGTGGATGTCGTGTACGATTCCTATGCCCTGTTGCAATACCAAATTCGCAAAACAGCGATTCTCATCGGCCGCGTTCCGGGAGCGTCGCTGCGCGAAAAGATGGAAGGATGGTTTCAACGCCCGACTTTGGCTGTCAAGCAGCGCGCGTATGATCCCATCAATATTATGAAAGCCATGGACAAGTTGCTTGATGCGTATGATGAAGGGGATATCGCGCGGGCGGAGCGGTTGCTGTCGCTTTGCGACCGGTGGCTGCCAAACGTGGTGGATGCGGCGACGCGCAAGCAGCTGGCGGTGTATATCGATGATTTTAAAGCGCCGGTTGTCTTAGATGTCGATATCGAATAAACTGGCGCATGTCGGGAGAGGAGAGACGGATATGAAGGTGATTCAGCGATGGGCGGCGGCTCTTCTATTGCTTGCGGCCTCATTTTCGGTTTGGAGTCCGCCGGCGGAGGCGGCGACGGATCCGGCGTCAACGAAGGTGCTCGAAGAAGTGCGGAAAATTGTCCGCCAGTATTATGTGGAACCAGTGAGCGATCAAGTGCTGAAGGCGAGCACCCCGCAAGATATTGTCAAACAGCTTGACCCGTATTCTGCCTATATGACAAAGGAAGAATACGAGGAATTTTTGAAGTGGATTGATATGGAGTCTGTCGGCATCGGCGTGATGATTGAGGAAGATGAGAACGGCGTCCACATCATGTCTGTCTTGGACAATGGGCCAGCCGCCCGCGCCGGACTGCAGCCGGGCGATGTGATTCAGGCTGTTGACGGGCAGCCGGTAACGAATGAGACAATGGAAAAAGTATTGAGCTTGATCGCAGGGGAAGAAGGAACGACGGTGGCCGTAACCGTTTGGCGGCCGTCGACCGAGGAAACCGTCAGCGTCACCATCAAGCAGGAAAAAATCGACTGGCCGAACGTGGAGTTCAAACGGCTGGCAGGGAATATCGGCTATATTCAGCTATATAGTTTTGATGAGACAGCGCCTGCTGAGATCGAACGCGCCATTCGCTCGTTAAGCGGGGTGAAAGGGTGGATTTTTGACCTCCGCGACAATCCGGGGGGATATGTGGAAACGGCGCAGCAAATCGCCGGCTTTTTCCCGAATGTGAAACAGGCGTTTCAGTTGCGCGACCGTTCGAATCACCCAGAAGTGTATGCCGCTGTCAAACAGCCGGTGCAAATGGCGGGTCCGATCCGGCTGCTTGTCAACGCGTCGAGCGCGAGCGCGTCGGAAATGTTGGCGGCGGCGGTGAAGGAGCAAAAGGCGGCCGTTTTGTATGGGCAACGGACGTTTGGCAAAGGATCGATGCAGGAAATGTTTGAGCTGTCGGACGGCAGCATGTTGAAGTTGACCGTCGCCCACTTTTTCTCGCCAAAAGGGACGCCGATTCATCATGTTGGGGTGAAGCCGGATGTGCCGACGGTTGTTGGGAAAGAGCTGTATGCCGCTCACCGCGATTTGCTGATTGGCCAGCTGAAAGGGTATCAGTCGCTCGGCAAGCTGCGCAATGCGCCGGTCGATAAGACGTTTGTCGTCCGCTTCTCTCGTCCGCTCGCCAATACCGCGGTAAGCGGAGTAAAATTGTATCAATTAGGCGGACGGGAAGCGGCGGTGACGGCGCAAATCCGCCGGGGGACGGAGCTTTTGATCAAACCGGCAGCGAAGCTGGCCAAAGGGCAGAGCTATTTATTGGTCATTCCGCCGGTGTTGAAAAGCAAAGACGGCGTGGCGATGAAAAAAGGTGCTTACATGGAGATTCAAACCGCTGCTTCTACGAAATAAGGCCCTCCCGTCGAGATGGGTTGGATAGCCGTCGTTCTTGATGATGCAATGTTCGGCTGTTGCGTCTAAGGCTCAACGGACAACGGGAGCGCGGTCGTTTTGAACGGAACGATGCAAAGAAAGCTGGCCTCCATCGGTCGTTTGGCGACCATGGGGGCCAGCTTTTTGCCGGTTACTCCTCGCTTGATTGCGTTTCTTGCTTTTCGCTCTGTGCCGGGGAGGATGGGATCGTCACCTTCCAGGACGTCCAATCCGGTTCTGCTTTGCGCAGCAATTCCGGTGGGAAGAGGAACGTCCATGGTTTGCTGGTGTGGGCTTTCACTTCCAGATGGCATGGAAATAATCCGCGGGCGACGATATCGCCAGCATAATCCCGCACTTCAAGCGGGATTTGTTCAAAATGGATATGTTTGTCGCTGCCGTTGCGAATGAGCAACGTGACGCCTAGTTCACCGGAAGGCAGCTGTTTCGCTTCAATGCCCATGAAGTTCACCTCTCCGGGAGCGGGAGGCGGAACCGAGTCAACGAGGGCTTGCAGCTGTTGGCGCTGCTTGGCCGACAGCGTCTGCTCCCAGCTTTCCTCTAGATCGAGCCGATGCCGCGGTGTCAGTTCAAAGGCGATCTTCCATCCATCTTGAGGCAACTGATCGACGAGCTTGTCCTCGGCGGCGAACAAAAACCGCCACGGGCGGGCCGTCATTGGCGGCAGTTCGCCGAAAGCGCTCATATCAAACTCTTTGCGGGCAATCGCCGTGCCATCCTCGTCAAGCAGCAACAGGCGGATTCGTTCAAAGCGAACCGGCTTCGGCAGCGTGTTGCGCAAAATGGCGACAGCGACAAACCCATCGTTGTATTCGACCAGCTTGACGCCGGAAATGGAAATTTGGTTTGGCTGAAGCGGCGGCAGCTGTTCGTGGTAAAAGCGATAGACGTACGTTTCTTCCGGAGACAGCTGCCAGTCCGGATGAAACGACAGCGTCGTTTTCGTTCCGACCTCCGGCTGTTTGACATGTTGCGCCGGCAGCTCGGCTTCCGGTTGCGTGCGTTGTTTTCGTCGGAAAATCATAGGGAACCTCCTTTACGAGGCGGCGTGCTGCGCCGCGGTTATGGTTCGTTCGCGGCGGCGGCCGCTTCGTCATCGATGACAAACTGGCTTTTCAAATAGTTCATGGCTGTCGTGCAAATGCCGGCGTCGATCGCTTGCTGCAGCGCGACGAATTCGCGGTAGGCGTCCATTTCAAAGGCGCGGTACGGATCCTCTTGGCCGTAGCTGCGCAAATGAATCCCCTCTTTTAATACATTCAGTTGATTTAAGTGGCGAATCCAGTGGGCGTCGATGGTTTCAACCATCAAATGCTTAAGCCGCATCGTTTGTTCTTCGTCGCACGGAAGATCGGCGAGCGCCGCTTCAAGCGATTGGTATTCGTCCCAAACAAGTTGGGCGATTTCTTCTTTTTGCTTATGGCGAAGATCATCAATCGGATAGGCAAACTGGAAAAAGGCACGGCGCAGCTCGTTGTGCAGTCCTTCGATGTTCCACTCTTCAAAAAAGACGTTTTCCGGACAATAACGGTCGATCGTTTGCGTGATATAACGCTGAATGTGCCGAAGGAGCTCGGACAGCACCTCTGCTTGCTTCAGCGCCAAGACGCGATCGCGCATATGGTAGATGACTTTGCTTTGTTGGTCGATCACGGTGTCCAATTTCAATAAATGCAATCGCGCCGAATAATGGGCGTTTTCGATCGTTGTTTGCACTTTTTGGACGAACTTGATCGGGTCGGGCGACACGATGAGCCCGGTTTCATCCGTCTTGACTTTGCTTCGCCATTTTTCCAGCTCCTCTTGATCGTACAGCTGAAATAAATCATCCTCCAGCGAAATGATAAACTGGGAAGACCCCGGATCCCCTTGGCGTCCTGCCCGGCCGCGCAGCTGCATATCAATGCGATGGCTTTCATGCCGCTCTGTGCCGATGATGTGCAGCCCGCCAAGTTCCTTGACGCCTTCTCCAAGCAAAATGTCGGTCCCGCGCCCGGCCATATTGGTCGCGATCATCACTTGCCCTTTTTGCCCGGCGGTCGCGATGATGCGCGCTTCTTCTTCCTCCGTTTTGGCATTGAGCAGGTGGTGAGGGATGCCTGCTTTCGAAAACGCCGCTGACAACCGTTCCGACTGTGCGACCGATGTCGTGCCGATGAGAACGGGACGGCCGATGGCATTCATTTTTTTCACTTCGTCGATAATTTTCCGTACTTTCGCCTCGTACGTCTGGTAGACGAGGTCGTCCCAGTCGGTGCGGCGGGATGGCCGGTTTGTCGGAATCGTAATAACGCGCAGCTGGTACGTTTGCCAAAATTCTTCTTTCGACGGCGTAGCGCTGCCGGTCATCCCGGCTAGCTTCTCATACATGCGAAAATAGTTTTGGATCGTAATCGTGGCTTGGATGTCGTTTTCTTCGGTGATTTCCACACCTTCTTTCGCTTCAATGGCTTGATGCAGGCCGTCGCTGAACGAGCGTCCTTCCATCACCCGGCCGGTGAACGGGTCAACGATCATCACTTTGCCGTTTTTGACGATGTAATCGACATCCCGCCGCATGATAAACCAAGCGCGCAGCGACTGCATCGCATGATGGAGCAGCACGTGATGCTCCCAGTCGTATAGATTGTCGATGCCAAACGCCCGCTCGATTTTTTGCGCCCCTTCTTCGGTGAGGAAAATTTGTTTCGTCTCCAAAGACCGTTCATACTCTTTTCCTTCTTCGAAGGTGCGGACGATGCGCGCCATAATCGGGAACAATTCGGCTCCGATTCCCGATTTATTGGCGATAATGAGCGGGGTGCGCGCTTCGTCGATTAAAATGCTGTCGATTTCATCGATGATGGCGTAATACAGCGGGCGCTGCACTTTATCTTCGAGGCGGTACACCATGTTGTCGCGCAAATAATCAAAGCCGAACTCGGTGCCGGTGCCGTACGTGATATCGGCCGCGTACGCTTCTTTTTTCTCGCTGGCCGTCATTTGCGACACATTCAGGCCGACGGTTAAGCCGAGAAAGCGGAACACACGGCCCATTTGTTCGCAGTCCCGGCGCGCCAAATATTCGTTGGCCGTAATAATGTGGACGCCTTTTCCAAGGAGGGCGTGCAAGTAGCTTGGCAAAGTGGCCGCCAACGTCTTTCCTTCCCCGGTCTGCATTTCGGCGATGTTTCCTTCATGCATCGCCAATCCGCCCATCAGTTGCACGTCGTAATGGCGCAGACCGAGCACGCGCCGCGCCGCCTCCCGGACGACGGCAAACGCCTCGGTTTTTATGTCATCGAGCGTCTCGCCGCGTTCGAGCCGTTCTTTGAAGACAACCGTTTTTTGGCGCAGTTGTTCATCGCTCAGCGAAGAAATGGTTGGTTCCCATTCATTGATTTGCGCCGCCAGCTTGGCAAGACGCTGCACGTCTCGCGCGCTTTCGTCAAATAGTTGCTTTACTTTTGCAAACATATGTCCATTCCTCTCCTAGACAGGCATGATTCACACCAAGTGCTTTAAACCTAATTATAGCACAAGATGTTTCCTGTGGAGGGAGGATGTAAAATGTGGAATCGTTCGCCGGATTGGCGCTCGAGCTTCTCGCGGCAAGGGAAAAAGAAATTTTCCATCCTTGGGGACAAAAAAGGGGTGTAAAAAAAGATTGATTTACTCATCGTATATGGTAACATAAAGATGATGTGTGTTTCCGCGATTTTATAAGGCCAAGGTGATTGCATATGAATATGGAAGCATTTTCCGCATGTTTGGCTTCGTTTATCACAGTATTGGTCATCACCCCGTTCGTGATTAAACTCGCGGTCAAAATTGGCGCGGTCGATCGGCCGAACGGGAGAAAAGTGCATACAAAAGTCATGCCAAGGCTTGGCGGATTGGCCATTTTTATCGGTGTCGCCGTCGGCTATTTTGTCGGCGGGGTGTATAAAGAGCAAGTGACGGGGATGACGGTCGGCGCCATCATCATCGTGCTCGTCGGGATGCTCGACGATTTGTACGAGCTGTCGCCAAAAGTGAAGCTGGCCGGCCAGCTGCTGGCGGCGTTCGTCGTTGTTGCTTCCGGGCTGAAGGTCGATCTTTTGACCGTTCCGTTTGTCGGCACGTTTGAGTTGGGGCTGTGGAGCTACCCGATCACGATATTTTGGATTGTCGCGATTACGAACGCCATCAACTTGATCGATGGATTGGATGGATTGTCCGCGGGCATTTCCGCCATTGGGATTGCGGCCATTGCCGTTATGGCGGGCATGGCAGGCAAAATGCTCATTTTCACGCTCTGCTTGATCCTCTTAGGCAGCGTCATCGCGTTCTTGTTTTACAATTTCCACCCGGCGAAAATTTTCATGGGGGATACCGGCGCGTTGTTTTTAGGATATGCGATTTCCGTCCTGTCGGTGCTAGGGCTTTACAAAAGCGTGACGCTCTTCAGCTTCGTCGTTCCGGTGATCATTTTGGGTGTGCCGATTTTCGATACGACATTTGCCATTATTCGCCGCATTGTGAATAAAAGGCCGATCTCGGCGCCGGATAAGTTGCATCTTCATCATCGGCTGCTGGCCCTTGGCTTTTCGCATCGCAACACGGTGCTGCTCATTTATGCGTTTGGCTTGATGTTTGCCATCAGCGCGATTTTGTTCTCCGCCTCGACGTTATGGCAGTCCATTCTCATCGTCTTTGCCTTGATCGTCTTCGTGGAACTGCTGGCTGAACTGATCGGCTTGGTCAATGATCAGTACAAACCGTTTATGACTTTTATTCGTAAGCTGCTTCGGGGAAGCCGAAAAGTATACGGAAATGACCGATAAATAGCAAATGAGCCGTTTGTGCCATGAAAGGGACAAACGGCTTTTTTCAGGAATGCCCCGTCTTTGGAAAATTATGCCCTTCTTTTTCGTTCCTGAATCCGTGACAGAAGTGTATCAAAAATGCTGGGAAACCCAATCGTGTCGAGACTTCGACTCCATTTCGAATGTTCACCTATTAGGTGAAGAACCCCGAGTGCAATATTTTGCTGATTGATCCAGTTTTCTTGGCAGC
>NZ_JAFWFM010000123.1:0-26162 GCF_017515625.1 Geobacillus sp. | reverse complement strand
GGCGTCCATCCATGGTTGTCGGTGATGTTGAGACGTTTCATGCAGAATTCCGCTCCTTTCCCATGCTTTTCCTTAGGAGCAGTATAACCAGAGTGGGCACCGCTTATGCGAAGGTTAACTTTTCAATGAGCATGTATATAGTCGTGATATTCTCGTACGAAAATCCGTCAATCTCAGACATATATTTCGTAAGCGATTGGCTCACCGTTCTTTATCCAAACCTCGTACAATTTCTCCCCCGTTTCCTCATCTCTTACAAATCCCGCTATCCAATCATTTCGTTTCTCATCAACATACCTTAGAGTCTCAAAAAGCAGCGGATTCGGTAGTTTTTCCAGATGTTCTTCAGGCACAAGATAGTTGTCCAGCTCTTCGTGATAGAATTCGTACGCTTCATAACCCACCTCGTCAATGTTGACTGCTACGTTGAACGTTCTCTTCATTGTCCTTACAAACCAATCCATGTGTAACATCTTCTCGTCTCCTCTCAAATATATCCTTTTTCTTTCAGCGACAAATATCGTTCAGCGCAAACAATCAAATGGTCTAGCACATCAATTCCAACGATTCTTCCAGCCTCGACTAGGCGTTTCGTTACTTCAATGTCTTCCCTCGACGGCTCGCAATGACCGCTGGGATGATTATGGGCTACGATGATAGAAGCAGAGTTAGAGAGAATGGCAGCCTTCATCACCTCCCTCGGATGCACGATGCTTGAATTTAGACTGCCTACGTGGCAAACGTTGATGGCGGTCGGCTGATTTTTCGTGTCTAGACAAACAACGACAAACAACTCACGGTCAGCTTCAACAAGGAATGGCTTCAACAACTTGTACGCATCTTCCGGAGATTTGATTTGCCGCTCCTTGTACAGCACGCTAGACTCACGAACGAGCTTCAGGCTTACAATGTTGATGCGCTTCGCTGGCTGTTTGGCAAGCAACTCTCTTTCTAGCAACTCTAGCTGTTGGTGGTTGATGATTTGATACTTGCTCATCCTTTTCCCTCCTAAAACAAAAATAGCCCCAATTCTCCGAAAGGAATTGAGGCACTATGGACTGTAGATTCAAAATCATAATATATATTTGAAATCAAACTTAATACAGATTTGGGCAAAAAGAAAAGCCCCGCAGAGATTTCTCTCCGCGGAGCTTTTCGGCATTTCTCAGAGCAGTAGCTTTTAAATTATTCAGTAACAGTAAACTTAACAGTTGCTGTTTTACCATCTAACACGTAAGTTACAGTAAATGTATCTCCTGCCTCTACCTTTTGGATATCAACTCTATCAGTTCCATTGCCATCAACTTTGAATCGCTGAGCAGGATCTGTATCTACAGTTTTCTCTTTTATATTTGTAACAGTAATAATTGGTGCTGGATTCGCGATTTTAACACCATACTGATCAGTAACTTTTAGAACTGCACTCAAATCAGCAGCGTCATTATTATCATTTAACTTACCTACAGCAATCGAAGCTACGCCATTCTTTACAGCGTCAGTGAATTCAATTTTATCCGCTTTTGGTGCTACTTTAGAAACGACAATATCTTTTGTAAGTGTTACAGGAGCTTCTGCACCTTCTACGATAACAGTTACTTTCGTTGTAATTTCATCTTTTGTACCAAATTTGTTGTCACCGTTTGTTAATTTAACATCAAGTTTACCGTCTGTGAATGCAAGAACATTAGAATCAACAATTACATTATAATAATTTGAAGGTAACTCAACTTTCGTACCGTCTGCCTTTACGCCGTATACTTTAAGGGCTTTTGCGTGAGTGCTTTCATTGCCATCAGCATATAATTTTCCAATTTCGCCAATTTCGAATGAAGTAAATGCAGACTTTTCAATAGTGTTAAATGTTACTTTTAATGGGCTTGTTGCTACACCCTTAAATTCGTAAGTATCGTTCGCATTCTTTTCAACACGTTGTAACTCGAACGTTACTTCTTCTGAACCTTTTTCTAACCCCGTAATAGTAATCTTACCATCGTTGGCAGTAATCTCAGCCTTAGTTCCATTTTCTGCAACTTTTACAGCACCTTTTTCAGAGTCAGTTACAACAATTTTATATTTTCCGAGGTTATTATTTGCTGTATTTGTTAACTTGTCTTTCAAATCAAAAGTACGACCGTATTGGTCTTTAACAACAAGGTTAGAAAGACTAATTTCCACTTTACCATCTTTTGCTACGGTAGTTGTGACATCTTTAAGAGACTCAATAGTTGCTGCATATGCAGCTTCTTTGACATCGATAGTTAATTGAGAAACTTTCCCGCTTCCGACAACTGTAGCCACTAACACTTGCAATCCTTTTGTATCAGGTGCAGTGTACTCAAGGACAGCATTCCCAGACGCATCTTTTACAAGTTTGGCTTTATTAGTATTGAAGGTAACTTTACCTTCCAATGCTTCGTATTTTGTAACTGTATTTCCATATTGGTCAACGGCCGTAAACGGAAGTTTCACTTTTTCTCCAGCAGCTACGATTTCAGTTGGTGTACCTAAAGTGAAAGTATCAAGTGCTGGAGCGGCTTTCACGTTTACTTCAAACTGGGCTACTTTACCACTTGTTTTAGAAATGGCTGTAATAATGACTTTTCCACCATTTGCATAATTCGGACCAGCAGTAAATTTCAAACCAATTTTATCCTTATCCTTACCTTGACCATCGTATGCTTTATCAATTGCTAAAACTGACGGATTTGAAGAAGTGAACACAACATCGCCATTTACTTTTGATGCATTAACAACATTACCATACTGGTCTTTCGCATTTAATAACAACACGAAGTCACCAACAGCTAAGTCACCAGAAAATTCTTTTCCGTCTTTGTTATAAATACCAACGAATTCAACTGTATCTGTAGCTGAAGCATCGCTAATAGTTACAACACCTGAAACCACCGTGTTTGTTGAAACATTAATACCTGTTATAGCAACTTTATCTCCTGTTTTGAAATCAGATGTGTTTGTTAAAGTTAAAATACCTTTATCATCATCTTGAGCAGTAACACCGTTAGATGCTGTCCAACCAATAGAGGAAGCAAGTGGAGATTTTGTAATATCTTCTCCATATTGGTTAAACACACGGTAAGCAACTGTCGCTGTCTTCTTAGTACCATCTTTTGCAACAACTACTGGAGCAACTTCACCAAGGAGTTCGATTTTAGCTACTTTCTCATTTTCAACTTTAACAGAACCTGTAAGAGCTTGATCAGCAAGACCAGTTACGTTAACAGTGTACTCGCCTTCAAATAATTTGCTAGCAAGTTCAAGTTCAACAGATTTTTTATCCGCAGAGAAAGTAGTTTTTGCTACGTTTACAGTAACAGAACCTTTTTTCACTTCAAACTTAGCTTTAGTGTCATCAACAGCTTTGTTGAAAGTTACTTTTAAAGTTTTAGCGTTAATCGCACTTACACTCTCAACCTTCGGCGTCAATGCCGCTTCATACGCCGCATTGGCGTCTTTTGCTGCTTTTTGCAGTTCAGCTTTGAACGCATCGGTTACTTTCGATACATATTGGTTGACTTGGTCAAGCGCGGCTTTCGCTTTGTCCAAGTTGCCGGCTTTGACAGCGTCTTGCGCTTCACGCGCTTTCATGGCAACGGTGATGTCGTAGATCAAGCTGTCGCGCAGTTTTTGCGCTTCGTCTTTGAATTGCGAGCGAAGCAGTTCGCGCGTCGTTTGGCCGTAGACGCGATCCAGGATGACCGTGCGCGTTCTGAGCTCGTACGAAATTTTGTGGTAGAGCTCTTCTGCCTTTTTCAAGTCTTTTGCTTCGACAGCTTTCGCCAGATCTTGACGCAGACCGTCAAGCTTGACTGCGTAGTTGTAAGCGTCGATGTACGTAGCCACGCGCGCTTCGCCCGATTTCGGGTTGGCTTTGAATACATACGTTTCGTATGTAGCTTGCAAATCAGCCAAATACGCGTCTTTTTTCGCGCCGCCGGCTTTGTTCACGACAGCAACCGCGTTTGCATACGCTTGTTTTGCTTTGTTGTAGGCGGCATATACATCTTTAATGTCCGGGAATTGGCCCGTTTCCGTTACCTTATGGCTGTACGTATAGTATGCTTCTTTCATTTTCGCTTTCGCTTGGCTGACGACCGTCGCCACGTCCGTTGCTGCTTGGGAAGTGTGCGGGTTGGCGGCGACGAAAGCGCTCGCTGCTACAGCGCTGGCTGTGGCGAGTTTGACTGCTTTCTTTTTGTCCATAAAGCCTAAAATCCCCCTTCGTTTTTATGAAACTTTAAGACAATGATCCTAAACGGCTACCGTTTAGTAGATTCATTGCCTAAAAGGTGCTAACATGAACCAAGATCATCCTGTGTGTCCAGATGATAGACTTATTAGCAAGGCTATCATCCAGTGCTAGCACTTTCACATCATTCCTTAATGTCCTACGTCTTCTATAATAATACATTTTTTTTCTAAATTCTAGCCCTAAATACAAATTTTTTAGAGAATATGCCATTGAAATTATTGCCATCGATGGCGACATTGATATGAATATGCCTGTAACAGAAATTTAGAACAATATTTTGGCAGTTTGATGGTTTTGGTTGGCAAACATTTTGCGCAAAAACATCAATCGTTTTTCTTCACCGTGACGTCCATCGGTTGGCCAATCGTCATTTTGACGACGTCATAGCGGTCATTCAGGTACAAATCGAGAAAGCGGAACTGTCCTGCGAATTGTTCCGGGCTGTTCGTGATGGAAAATTGCAGCTGCATGGCGTAATCGCCGCTGTTGGCGAGCTGTTCGGCGATTTTTCCGATCTCTTCCTTCGGCACGTTGTACGCTTTTAAGTAAGAGATCGAGTCGGCGATCGCTTCGGCGTTGTCGTTGAAGAAAATGGAGAGCGTCACCGTGGCGCCATCGATGCGGCCTTCAAGCGGCAATGACATATTTTGGCCGTATAAGTACCAGCCGAACAGGCGATTTCCTTTTTGCCGCTCAATGACGAACGGAACGGATTCATTTCCTGCCTGAAGAATGTATTGCCCTTTCAATGAGCGGGCGACAAGGGCGAGAAGTTCGTCTTTTGTGAACGGCACGTATTGGATGGCGTCCCCTTGTTTGGCATACAGTCCACCGCCGAGGCTGTAATAGACGGCGCTGCCTGCCCGTTTTTGGCTGTAGACGCGATACTCGCGTCCTTGTTTCGCCGTCATGGCGGACTGCCATGCTGCTCCGTTCAAGCGGTATAGGGGCGTGTCGCGCAAAATGACGACTTTGCCAATCATGCCTTGTTTCCATTGGACTTGCCCCCATTGGACGGAGGCGTCAACCGTTTGCCCATTTCCTCCGAGGGCGATGGCGGCGGCGAGGCAGATGGCGGCTGCCATTTGGGATGCATGTTTCATCTTCGTTTTCCTCCTCATTTTGGTCATCGTTGTCGTTCCAGCATGCTAAAAGAACCGCTTCGCCCCCAAGTACCGCTGTTTCCAATATGGTTGGTCGAGGCGGCTCGTCGTCACGCCAGTCGAAGCGCCGCTATGAATGAACTGGCCGTTGCCGATATAGATGCCGGCGTGCGACGGGCTATTCGTGGTCGTGGCGAAAAAGACGATGTCGCCGACTTCCGGGGAGGAAACCGATGCGCCTGCATTCCACATCAAGGCGACGGTGCGCGGGATGGGGACGCCTTGTTGCTGGAACAGGTAGAAAATGAAGCCGCTGCAGTCAAATCCCTCTTCCGGTGTCTCGCCGCCCCAAACGTACGGGACGCCGAGCAGTTCGGCCGCATCGGCGACGAGTTCGATGACGTCCAGCTTCGCCGCAGGGGCTTGTCCGATCAGGCGCTCGTATGTTTCGCCGTCAACAATGCCGGTTGCGGGGAGTTGGGCCGCTTGTTGGAAACGACGGACGGCATCGGCGGTGGCGGTTCCGTAGTAGCCGGTGATGTCCGTCCAGAAGTAGCCGAGTTCTTTGAGCTTCGTCTGAATGCGCTTGACGTCTTCGCCGAGCGCGCCGATTGAGAGGCGAACCGCCAGGCGCTCGCGCTCGATCGGTGCAGGCGGGGGTGTTTTCGCTTTTACTGCGCTCGCAAGGAGGGCAACGGTTTGGTTGTCGACCGCGCCGGTCACTGGCAGGCCGTTGTCGCGTTGAAAGCGGCGGATGGCGTCGGCCGTCAGCACCCCATAGTAGCCGGTGATGTCCGAATACGTAAAGTAGCCGAGTTGTTTGAGCTGTTGCTGCAGCTCGCGGACGTCGTCGCCGCGCGCCCCAACGGTCAGCGCCGCAGACGGTGAGGGCGAGGAACCTTCTTCTTTTTGCTTCAGCCGCTCAAGCGTCGCCCGGTCCGCCCGCCCGGTGGCGGGAAGCCCGTTCGCCCGTTGAAACTGCTTCACGGCATCGGCCGTCACCGCGCCATAGTAGCCGGTGATTTGCGGATAGCGAAAATAGCCGAGCTGTTTCAGCCGGCGTTGCAAATCACTGACGGCCGCACCGCGGGAACCGATGGCGAGCGTGTCGTTTGACGCAGGCGCGCTTTTGAGCTTCGCGTAGGTGGCGTCATCGACGATGCCGGTGGCTGGCAAGTTCATCGCCCGTTGGAACGCTTTGACCGCTTCTTCGGTAATGGCGCCAAAGTAGCCGGTCACTTGCGGATACGTGAAAAAGCCTTTTTCTTTCAAGCGCTGCTGGAGCTGTTTGATTTCAGGAGAACTCATGCCTTTCTTCCATTCCGCCGCCTGGCTGTCATCCGGGGCAAGAAAAAAGGACGAAACCATGGCAGCGGCAAAGAAGGCGTGATTCGGTTTCACGGATGCGTCCTCTCCCTTCGCCGCTCCTTCCGTTTGTTGTCGTCTTGTCCTGAGTGGATGTTCAAGATGAGGCGCGGCAATGTTCTATATTTTCAGTATATCGTATGAAAGCCATGAAAGGAAATGCTTTTTTCCATTGGGAGAAGAAAGAAGATCATGAACCGGAATGGGGTGTTCCCCGTTTCGGACGCGACAGATTGGCGAACAAGTGCGATACATGCCGGTCATCGACAAGGTAAATCGACTGCAGCACTTCATAAATGAGCTGTTTTTCCATCTCCAGCCATTCATCTGCGCGGATCGGGATGTATTTTTGCCTCGGTTCATTCCATTCATAAAGGGCGACGGTAAACTTTTTTTGGCGAAGATCAAGCTTGACGATAAACATGTAAAGATGGCTCGTGCATTTAAATACAAAATAGAGCTGAGCTTCCTTTGAGCAGGTGATCGTGCGGAACAGCGCCTCGCCTTCCGATGCAAAACGCATCCGTCCACCTTCGTTTTTCAGCGAGCGCAGCGAATCAGTGAAACTGGCCGGGGCGATCGTTTTCAGCCGCACGGAAAACGGATTTTTCATTTCCTTAATATAGATATGGTACATTTTTTGGGCGTGCTTCTCCCCGTTTCGTTCACAAATGACAAAATCGGCAAGATAGATGTTCACCTTGACCCCCTCTTTTTGGTTCATAGTTTCCTATTTTTAACTAATTGTACTATGTCCTTCCTGGGCAAAAAAAGAGGCCGAACGACGAAATCACGGACAAATCCGTTCTGATTTAGAAACAAAGAGAGAAATGGGCGAAAAAGGAACAATCATTGGCTCCACGCTTTTCTATCTTTAAATAGTAATGATGAAAAGCGTGGTGACGAACGATGACAAACTTGGGGGAGACGCTCAAACAACTGCGAAAACAACGGCGCTGGACACAGGAACAGCTGGCCGAGCAGCTGAACGTGTCGCGTTCGCAAATCAGCAAATGGGAAAACGGCAGCCTGCTTCCTGACATTCAATCGCTCGAAAAGCTATGCCATTTGTTTAACGTCAGCGCTGATTTTTTACTCGGCAGCGAACTCGGACAGCGGGAAGTGCTGCGGGAAGTGAAGCGGCTGTATGGGGAAACGGAAATGGGTGAAAAGACGCTCGCTGTCGTCGATTATGTGCTGCGAAACCGCGAGATCAGCGACGCGGTGTACACGTTGGCGAAATTGCCGGAGAAAAAACGAAAACATGTCGAAACGATGCTGATCACGATCATTAAAGAGTGCGCCGAAGCCCTCGGCTGACTCCCGCCCTTCGACAAAAAAAGCGCTAACATCGGCTGCTAGCGCCATCGTTGGGGAGTCTTGCGAGGACACGTTCTTTCTCTTGGGGATTCGTTAAGAAAGGAATGAATGGGGAAACAAATCATCAAAACGGGAGAAAGGGAACGGATTCAGTGGCCCTTTACGGAAGTCGCGAATCCGTTTAGACGTGCTCCGGCCATTCCCGTGTTTTGCCGGAGTGGAGAAATTGGACGGAATCCGCGACGACCTCGGTCACATAGACGCGTTGGCCGTCCTTTTTATCGTAGCGGCGCGTTTGGATTCTCCCCGTCACCGCCACCATCGATCCTTTTCGGCAATAATTGGCGGTACGTTCCGCTGTTTTCCGCCATAAGACGCATGGAACGAAATCGGCATCAATCCCTCCTTCCGCGTTGCGGAAATTTCTCGCCACCGCCAAGGTGACGGTCGTCACGGCTGCTCCTTCGGCTGTGTAACGGAGCTCCGGGTCTTTCGTCAACCGCCCGACAAGCACCACTTGATTGACCATACGCCGGCGCATCCCTCCTTTCCATCCACCGCATCCTTATGATAAACGATCGCGTTTTTTGCCGTAAAACTGCGATTTTTGCATTTTTCTGCGCAATCTATAAGTACAATCCCCGGCAAATGCGGACAATGCGCCAGCAATAGCGAAGCAAAATGGCGTTTTTGTCATTTCGCAGCAAAATATGTGGATGGCTTTGGCGGAGACAGGCGCATCATCCTGTTTTTCTTCCCTTCGTTGGCTATGGTATAATCATGAATAGACAATCGTGATGAGGTGGGCGACCATGAAAACGTTCAAGCTTGTCGGGCTCTCGGTGATTGACGAGGGGATGCACCGCCGGGACATTCCGTTTATTGACGGCCTGATCATCAATAAGGAAGACGGGCAAAACCGCTGGCTCGTCGAGGCGTATTTGGATGATGAATACGAACCGGTATTTGCCGGATTGAAGGAGCGGACTGAGTTTCAGCTGCAAGTGACGATCACCAACCCGGGCAACGATCCGGCGAACATGCTTGTTGCCGTCCGTTCGATCACGAAAATGAACGGCCATATTAGCGTGCTGATGGAAGGGTTGATGATCCCGCGGCGGACTCATTTGGCTGAAATGGTATTGGCCGGCCTTGTTGAGAAAGGGTTGCAAGGCGAGGCGCTGCTCAAAGAATTCCGCCAGCAAATGGATGAGCGGCAAGGCGTGAGAGCGAGGGACGGACGGACATAATAAAAGGCTAGAGAGCGCGACTCTCTAGCCTTTTTGTATATCCATCGAGATCGGACGGCCATCAAACGTGGGCAGCGAAATCGACATGCACAAACGAAACCGGACAGTGTGGGCAGGTCGCCGATACGCGCCATTGACGCGCGACAGCTTTCATTCACTGACGCATCCCTCGCCAAAGCGAATGCTGTCCATGTCCATTGGCATGGACAGCTTACCATTCACTGTGAACGCGTTCCAGCGAAACGGTCTGAACCGGGCGGGCGGTGACGATGTAGCGCTTCGGGGCGCGGCCGATGAGACGGAACGGATAGCACGTCGTCACCGTCAACGTCGGACGTGCCTTGTTGACGAGAACGGTCCGATCATCGTCATCGACGATGCGGATGCGGACGATGCGATAATGAACAGCTGTGTCCGCCGCCCGGATGACGAGGGCATCACCGATCCCTAGTTCCCCAAGGCGGCGAAACACCGTGTCGCGATGCCCTGACAGCACGACATGCCCCTTTCCCCCCGGCCAAGCGCTGGCCGGGTAATGGCCGGCGCCGCGGCGCAGCTCTTGCTCGCGGACGCCTTCGTATACCGGGATCGCCACCCCGAGCTTCGGAATGACCAGCTCGCCAAGATGCGCCCCCAGCGGAGCAGCGGCTTGTTCAACCGGACGGCGGGACGCGTGGGCGGCTTCGGCCGCCGATGATGGAGACGAGTCCAAGGCAGGCAAGCGGACCGCCTCTTGATTCGCTGCTTTCCAGCCAACGATGTACCAATAGCCGTTCCAACCTGCTGTTGCCGCTCCGATGGCGAAAACGGCTGCGGCCGCCCAGCGGGCAGCTTTGCGTTTCCATCGATACCGAGGCGCATCTTTTTTCCACACTGTCTGCTCCCTCTTCACAGCCGCTCACCCTTTAAGGCGCCCCGCCCGCCGGTAAAGGAGAGCGCCTGCGACAGCCAGCAGCAACCCGGCCGCCGCCTGCGGCAAATACGGCGACGCCGTATCCGGCAATTTTTCTCCTTGCATCATCCCCTTCATCTCAAGCGCCAGCAGCCCGGCTTCAATCCCTTTCTCCCCGGCGCGGACGATGTAGCCGGACGTCAACATGTCCCTTGTCATCGCGATATCGGCCATTTCTTCACCTTGGCGGTTATACAATTTCACGTCGATCGTCTTCGTATCGGCTGCAGCGGCCGCTGACGGCTCCATCTCCCGCCCGTTGACATAGTACTTGGCCTCAAGCTGCAGCAAACGAAGCGCTTTTTCCCAAAGGGCTCGCAGTTCGCGACGTTGCTCATCCGTCCACGGCCCCTCGGTCTGCTCAAACGGGCGCAGCTGCGCACGAAGCGCCAAAAGCCGCCCAGCCAATTGCGGGTCGTCAATCGAGGCGATGTGGCGGGTGAAGGCGCGTACTTCTTGTTCCGTCATCCCGAGCACCCCAAGCAAGTCGTTGATTTGCTGCATGGCGGCGTTATGCTGTGAGTAAAAGCGGACGGCCCGGTCTAAGTCTTCAACAAATGTGTAGTCTTGCACCGTTTCGCCAAACTGGCCGAGCAGCGCCTCGAGCTCCTCGACCGTCAGCCGGTGCCGACGCAAAACGGCATGAAGCCGCTCGTCAGTGATGGGCGTGCCGAGCCATTGTTTCATCTCATCCATGGTGCGAAAATCGGCGGCTGTCAAGCCGTATTGATCCAAATAAGCCAACAGGTCGCTCACTGTCCAGCCGACGCTCTCAGCATACTGCTCAAGCTCGCTTCGGCTGATGGCCGCCGCCCCAGCCGGAAACGAAGCGAAAACGGCGACAAGCACAGCCATTCCTAGCCATTGCCGCATTCGGTCTTCCTCCCTTTCGCTTTCTTTGACGTACATTGGTAGTATTTTCCGAACATGCCGCTCTTATGTACGCCAACCAGCGAAAAAAGAAGAAAGCTTGGCCTAGAGCGCTTGAACGTTCTCCCACCTACGCAAACGCTTAGAGATGGGAGATTCTCGGGGACACCTGCTATAAGGCAGACTGCCAGCCAGACCATCCCCGTCTGTCCCTGTGACTTGGCTGTTCCAACGAAGTCCTTCTTTCAAGATATTTTGAGCGGCGTTAGGGGACATCCATGATGGAAGACGCTGATTCATTCCCCCCTTCGGCTGATCGCGTGAAAGCGGGGGCTTCTCGGTACATAAGAACAGGCGCCCGAGTTTCGGACGCCTGTTTCGCGTTAGGAAAGGTGGCTTACGGTTGCCTGTTGGAAGTAGGCGTTGTACAATGCGCGCACCGCCTCGTTGACGACGTCTTCTTTGACGCCGAACATCATGCTCACTTCGGACGATCCTTGGTTGATCATCTCTAAGTTGATGTTGGCATTGGCAAGCGCCGTCACCGCTTTGGCCGCCATCCCGACCGTTTTTTCCATCCCTTCGCCGACCACCATGATGAGCGCCAGTCCGTATTCCACATTGACTTCGTCGACCGCCAGCTCCTCGCGAATGCGGGCTAAAATGCGTTCTTCTTTTCCGTCCGCGAGCTGGCTCGCCCGCAAAATGATCGACATGTTGTCGATGCCGGATGGCGTATGTTCATATGAAATGCCTTCGTCTTCTAAAATTTGCAGCACGCGGCGGCCGAATCCGATTTCGCGGTTCATTAAATATTTGCTGATGTTGATGCTGCAAAAGCCTGTGTCGCTCGCAATGCCGGCGACTGGTTCGTCGATATGATTGCGCTTGGCGACGATCCACGTGCCTGGAGCCGCCGGGTTGTTGGTGTTTTTGACGCAAACGGGGATGCCGGCGCGGTAGACGGGCTCCAGCGCCTCGTCATGGAAGACGGAAAAGCCGGAATACGACAGCTCGCGCATTTCCCGATACGTAATTTCCTTCAACTTGCGCGCATCAGCGACGATCGACGGGTTGACGCAATAAATCGAATCGACGTCGGTAAAGTTTTCGTACACGTCCGCTTTGACGCCCGCGGCAACGATCGAGCCCGTAATATCCGACCCGCCGCGCGGGAACGTGACGATATGGCCCGATCGGGAATAGCCGAAAAATCCCGGGATGACCAAAACACCTCGACGTTCGCGCAGCTGCTTCAGTTTGTCGTACGACTCTGGGAGCACTTGGGCGTTGCCTGGCTCATCAGTGACGATAATGCCGGCTTCCAGCGGGCTGACGTAGCTCGCCTCAAGCCCGCAATCTTGCAGATAGAGCGCCATGAGCCTTGCGTTATGGTCTTCGCCGCTCGCTTTCATGGCGTCAAACAGGCGGGGCGGATCGTTCCGATAGGCGCTGATTTTGGATTGTAAGTCATCCACAAGTTCAGCCAAAAATCCATCAGCTTCCAACTCAAGTTCATCTACAATGTCGGCGTATCGTTTTGTGATTTCTTGCATCGTTTGTTCATATGGCTCATCCGCTGCCACCTGTTCGGCGAGCCGAATGAGCATATCCGTCACTTTCACATCATCTTTATACCGCTTTCCAGGAGCTGATACAACGACGATGCGGCGCTCGATATCCGAGCTGACGATGTCGGCCACTTTACGGAATTGTGCAGCGCTCGCCACCGAACTTCCACCGAATTTAGCTACTTTCATCGTTCATGACCCTTTCTGTCGAAAGTATCTATAATTGTTTATCATATCACATTTTTCCGCCCATGGAACTATTCATTTTTTAGAAATTTCCGCCAACGTCCCAAAACGCCGCCATCGCCGGCCATGACTCTCTTCAAAACAGATGGCGCCGTGCTTCGTCAATGGAAAGACGGTGCTGCAACAGCCCCCCCGCCTTGACAAACGGATGATGGTTCAGCACAGCGCCGTTTTTCCATCGTTCCTCCTCAATTTTTTCCGAAAACGGCCGCTCTGCCTCACGTTTGTGCCACATTGCCGCGGCGGACGTTGGCGATTCCTTCTTTGCAGACGCCATACGGCAGCCACGAGCAGTTGCGGCATAACTCGTCCAAATCATCCGGCTTGACCCGTTCCGCCGTCCGCCGGATCAGTTCAGACTTCCAATACACATTGCCCGGCTCCAAACCTAAATGGCGAATGACGTTTCCGTCAAGCGAACGGACGTGGGCATCGGAATTGGGGCCGGCTTCACACGTTGTCTCTCCATGATGCGGACAGGCGAGGCACGCCTCATCGAGCGCCGCGACGACTTCAATCGGGAAATCGTCGTGTTCATCGCGAATGCGGGCCACGATCTCCCACATTTTTTCCACGAACGACGGGCTGTAGCCCATGCCGCGAAACCCGTGCACACAAAGCAAATGGTGGCCGCGCAGACGCAACGGCTTCATGCTCCTCTCTCCTTTCCTTCGTCTCGTTCGAGCATATGACAGGCGCGTGAAAATATGCCTGTCGCGCCGTTCTTTCATCTCTAAAATCATCATACGCCAACTGGTCCCTAGCAGCAATCATGTATTTGACCGGCGCCTTTCCAACTTCTTTTTCATTCAAGGATGGGGAGCAACATGGTACAATGAAAGCGGCAACTTCGCAACGAAAGGAATGGCGAATGATGACGAAAGACGAAGCGGCACGTTGTCTTTCCGTTTTGCTTCACGAACTGACCAAACCATGGCGAAAAGAAAAAATCCATTCCGATGTGCTCGAAATCATTATGAAACTGCGCATCCAGGCAGCGGATGACGAACGCTATATGAATAATTTGCTCAGCAACATCGCCTTCGCCGGCGAATCGGCGCATGCGTTAAAGCAAATTTGGAGCTACATGCTGCGTGAGCAAACGTTTCTAACGCCACAGACGATCGAGGCGATGCTCACGGACGCCCAGCAAGCGATCCGGCGCCGGCTGTCAGAGATGACGGCCCGCTATGAGCGTCCGTTTTTGTCCATCGATGACCCGCTCGAGCGGAAACGCCAGCTTGAGCGCTCCTACGGTGCGCTTCTTTTGTTCAACCGGATCGCCACCGACTTTTTGCTTGAGTTCGTCCGCGAAGAAAACGAAACGGCAGCGAGCGTCTTTTTCGCCGCCGACCCGAACGAGGCGATCGAAGTGTTCCATCATCTTTGCAGCGTCTACGCGAGCCGCTGGCTGGAAGGCCTGGAAGTCGATTGATGGACAAAGATGACGAGTTTCTCGATAAAGCCCTCGAAGGGTTTACGATGTTCGCTCTAAACCAAGGCGAAGTGTGCACATGCCCGTCGCGCGCCCTCATCCATGAGTCGATTTACGACGCCTTTATGGAACGGGCGCTTGAACGCGTCAAGCAAATCAAGCAAGGCAATCCGCTCGATACGGAAACGATGATCGGCGCCCAAGTCTCCTCCGAACAGCTCGAGAAAATTTTGTCATACATCGACATCGGCAAACAGGAAGGCGCCGAACTTTTGATCGGCGGCGAGCGGAACATGCTCGAAGGAGAACTGCCCGGCGGCTATTACGTCAAGCCGACCGTTTTCAAAGGGCATCACAAAATGCGCATCTTCCAAGAAGAAATTTTCGGCCCGGTGCTCGCGGTCACGACGTTTAAAGATCATGACGAAGCGCTTTCGATCGCCAATGAGACGCTGTACAGCCTTGGCGCCGGCGTCTGGACGCGCGACATCAACACCGCGTACCGCTTCAGCCGCGGCATCCAGGCCGGCCGCGTGTGAACGAACTGCTATCACATTTATCCGGCCCATGCGGCATTTGGCGGCTACAAGATGTCCGGCATCGGCCGCGAAACGCACAAAATGATGCTCGACCATTACCAACAAACGAAAAACTTGCTCGTCAGCTATTCGCCGAAAAAACTTGGCTTGTTCTGACATTGGTCCACCTGCTCTTCCACAGCATTTTGCCCACTGTTGCATCCATTGCCGCCAAAACCACGCAAACGCCTTTTGATGATGGAATGGAAAACAACGCAGCAACCATTCCATTCGACGAATCCAGCGCAGCTGCGCCAGGCCGGCGCCTGTCTTTGACCGTGATGCAAAAGGAGGTGCATCCGATGCCTCATTGAACCGAAAGTCATCGCCACCGAAGCGGCGTTAAAATTGATTGAAAAATTAAAGGCGAAATACGGCCCACTTATGTTCCATCAATCCGGCGGCTGCTGCGACGGCAGCTCGCCGATGTGCTACCCGCTCGGTGAGTTGATCGTCGGCGATTCCGACGTGTTGCTTGGCGAAATCGGCGGCTGCCCGTTTTACATCGCCAAGGCGCAATACGAATATTGGAAGCATACACAGCTCATCATTGACGTCGTTCCCGGGCGCGGCGGCATGTTTTCACTGGAAGGCCCGGAAGGCGTCCGCTTTCTCACCCGCTCGCGCGTCTTCGGCCAAAGCGCGGATGCAGGTGCGCCGTAGCTGCCCATTGCGGGATGCCGCTGTGAACCCGCCATGTGCGATGCATGAATCGCTTGGCCAATGAAAAGCACGGAGCTCGACCGCTCCCCTTCGCCCCCGTTCCCAGATGCTTTATCCCCTTCGGAGCGGTTTGTTCGTCGCAACAAAAAAATGGCGGTCCGCCACCTGACCAAATGAGGCGCGGTCCGCCATGTCCTTTTCTTTACAGACCCGC
The DNA here is from genome assembly GCF_017515625.1 of Geobacillus sp. Classification (NCBI taxonomy): domain Bacteria; kingdom Bacillati; phylum Bacillota; class Bacilli; order Caryophanales; family Anoxybacillaceae; genus Geobacillus; species Geobacillus sp. The sequence goes on along the minus strand of NZ_JAFWFM010000123.1, from coordinate 10,325 downwards.
GAGCGAGAAAGCCCACTCCTTGAGGAGTGGGATGAAAGCGAGCCGTTTTCTTATATTGAATGATGATGAAAAAAACGGTATCATGTAATCGTCGCAAGGAGGTGAATCCATGCCGACCATCACACTAAGGCTGGAACTGCACAACCCAACGAAAGTCAAACAGGATATGTATGAACGGATGACAGAAGTGAATACCGCGTTTGCGAATTGGCTGTTGGATCATCCCGAGCTGAATCAAGCGACGAGCAAAATTTTTAAAGCGTTTTCGTCGCAGCGGTTTCCTTCCGCCGTCGTGAATCAAACGATTCGAGAAGTGAAGTCCCAAAAGAAAAACCAGAAAACAAAGAAGTTTCGAACATTCTGGTGTTGCTTTAACAACCAAAACGTAAAGGTGGAAAAGAAAGGAGCGTTCTACACGGTTTCCTTCCCCACACTGGAGAAGCGAATTGGCGTGCCGGTCGTCACGCGCCCCTATCAAGAAGCATGGCTGAATCGGCTGCTTAACGGAACTGCTAAACAAGGGGCAGCCAAGCTCTACAAAAAGAGAAAGAAATGGTACTTGGCGATCGCGATCACCTTTGAAGTCAAGCCGCGGCACGAAACAAAGGTGATGGGCGTTGACGTTGGGCTTCGCTATATCGCTGTGGCCAGCGTGGGAACGAAATCACTGTTTTTCAAAGGGAACCAATGCGCCTTTGTACGCCGACGATATGCGGCTTTGCGGCGAAGGTTGGGCAAAGCGAAGAAGCTCCATATGATTCGCAAAATCGGCCGCAAAGAGTCCCGCTGGATGAAGGATCAAAATCACAAAATCAGCCGTCAAATCGTGAATTTTGCGCTCGCCAACGGTGTTGGCGTGATTCGAACGGAAGCGTTGACGGGGATTCGCAAGCGGGCAACATCGGCCAAAGAAGCGGGGCGAAGCCTTCATGCTTGGGCGCTTCATCAACTGCAAACGATGATTGCCTATAAGGCGGAAATGGCGCGCATTCGCGTTGAGTGGGTGAATCCAACCTACACGAGCCAAACGTGTAAATGTGGTTATCGAGAGAAAGCGAACCGAAACGGCATCCGCTTTCGATGCCAAAGGTGTGGATACACTCTCCACGCCGACTTGAATGGCGCCATCAACATCGCCAAAGCGATTTCGGGCTTCGCCGTCTAACCTAGCGCACTGGTCACAGGTGCGCCGCCCATGGGGGTACATCCTAACCCGATGGGATGGGGTGATGACACACCCCTGAACTTGGGCGTTGTCCGAACCAGAAATGGATGAGGACGTGAGCGACCCAAGAATCCCACGCCTTTAGGCGTGCGGAGTGTCAATCAGCCTCTTTTGCCTGCTTCATCGCCTCTGCCCGATCAGACAAGACAATCCGTTTCAAGCCGAACACGAAAAGCAAGCCGACCGCGATAAACGTGAGCCCGAACCAAAAGACCGCCTGCAGGGAATCGACAAGCGACTGCTTCAGCACCGGCACGAACATGTCCCGAAGCGGCGCTGGAATTTTCGCCATCGCTTCCGGACTGAGCAAGACAGAATACAAGCCTTGCGGGTCGGTATGGATCATATCGGCAAAGCGGTCGACAAGCCCTTTCGCCCGCGCCGGCAGCGCTTCGAGCTTTGGCATGAGCCGCTCGTCAAGCAAGGCTCTCGACCGGTGGTTCATGATGGCGCCAAGCACCGTCATCCCAAACGTCCCGCCAATCGAGCGGAAAAATTGGCTTGAAGATGTCACCACGCCAAGCTCCGATTTCGGAAAGCTTTCTTGCAAAGCAAGCGTCAAAATCGGCATCACGAGCCCTGTGCCAAGACCGAGAATGATCATATACATCGTCGCCGTCCATTTCGACGTCTCGACATCCATCGTGCCAAGCAGCCCGAATGCGGACGCCATAACGGCCATGCCGATGATCAGCTGCGGCTTCACTCCGATCCGGTATACCAGTCGACCGCCAAGGACGCTGCCGATGATCATCGTGATCATCATCGGCGTCATAATCGTTCCGGATTGGGTGGCGCTCACACCGACAATGCCTTGCATAAAAAACGACACAAACATAATCGCGCCGAACATACCGACGCTCATAAAAAAGCCGATGCCGTTTAACAACGTAAACGTCCGGTTGCGGAAGAGCCAAAGCGGAAGGATCGGCTCCTCCGCCCGTTTTTCCGCCCAAACAAACAAAGCGAAAAAGACAACCGCGGCCGCAAACAACGAAACGATTTGCCACGACCCCCACGGATATCGGTCGCCGCCAAACGTCAACCCCAACAACAAGCTGACGACGCCCGCCGTCAACGTCGCCATCCCGGCGATGTCAAATTTCACCGGCCCTTCGGCTTTATATTTGCTTAACCCCATCGCAATCAGCACCGTGGCGAGAATGCCGACCGGCAAGTTGATGTAAAACACCCAGCGCCAGTTCAAGTGGTCGACGATAAAGCCGCCGATTTGCGGGCCGAGCACTGAAGCGAGACCGTACAAACCGCCGAACACCCCTTGCCATTTCGCCCGCTCCTTGCCGGTAAACACGTCACCGATGACAATCATCGCCATCGGCATCATAATCCCGCCGCCCAGTCCTTGAATGCCGCGGTAAACGATGAGCTCGGTCATATCATTCGCCATGCCGCAAAGCGCTGAACCAACCATAAAAATGACCAACCCGCTCACATAGACAATCCGCCGGCCCAATAAGTCGGCGAGCTTGCCGGCGATCGGCACGACCGTCGTTGACGTCAACATATACGCTGTCGTCAGCCACGTCATAATCCCCAATCCGTGAAGCTCCCCGACGATGCGCGGCATCGCCGTGCCGACGATCGTCCCGTCTAATGCCGCAAACAGCATGGCAATGATCAGCCCGGTAATGAGCAACGGGCGATGACGAATGGTGCTCGTCGGCACTGCTATCGCTTTTTCCATACTTCTCTCTCCCATCCGTTTTGTCGTTGGTATTCATCCATTTCTTTGACCAATGCATCCAAAGCCGGTGCGAGTTGAGGCGTTTGTTGATGACGCAAATACAACAGCAGCGCTTCGACGATATAGACGCGGGGCGGCGCGTGCCGTCCAAGCAGCTCCTCCTCCAGCGCTGCTATGGCTTCGAGCACATCGCTTGCCTGCTTTGGATCGAGATCGTTGACAGCCTCCCGGACGGCGGCGAACGCGGAAGCCAGCCGCTCCCGCTGACGCTCTCGCTCCTGCTCCTCCATCTTCACCCATGGCGCAAACGACTCTTCCGTCAAAAGCGGACGCTCCTCAGCCGTGAAGCTAGCGACAATGGCATCAAGGCGGCGCATGAGAAAACGAGCCGCCTCGTCCGCATCAAACGCCTCCTCGCGAAAAAAGAAGTAAAACAAATATTGCCGGATGATGCCGTTCGTCATCATGGCCACATCATACACATACGGACCAACCGCCTCGCCATAGACCTCCGTTAGGCGCGTGCAATACCATAAAAAAAGGCGCCCATGCTGGCGAAACATATACCGCTCCACTTCCGGATTGACTTTCGGCAATTGTTCCGACATGATCATGCGCAAAAAGTCTTTGTACTCGCGAATGTGAGAAAAATGGGCCGCCAACTGGCGGACAAACCGCTCCTTTTCCGGGCCATCCCCGCCGGATGCCGTGAAATCTGCGACCATTTTTTCGCTGTAATAGCGAAGCACTTCAAGCAATAATTCCTCCTTCGAGGCGAAATGATGGTAAAACGCCCCTTTGGAAATGCCCCACGCCTCGACCAAATCTTGAATCGAGGTGGCATGATACCCTTTTTCCGCAAACAGTTTCATCGCGGTTTCAATAAAGCGAACGCGCCGTTCATCCATGGCAACGACTCATTCCTTTCCCATTCGCTCTCATCCATTGCCGGTACGACGGCAACACCGCGCGCGGTTTCACGACATCAACCCGTACGCCGCGCTGTTGCAGCCATTCTACCAACCGTCGAACATGGATCATTGTCCTCGCCTCCATATCACTTATGACCAAATGGTCAAAATAATTATAAACCAACGTCATAAAGATACGCAACTCAAAAACGATTTTTTTGACCAATAGGTGGATTTTTTGCTAATTCCATTGAACAATCGGTCAATATCCCTGCCTTCAAACAAAAAACGGCCCCACCGCCTGATTGAAGACGGTGAACGGCCGTCCTTGCTATTCGATCGCTCTCGCCGCAAGCGCCAACGCGCCTGCGATGCCGGCGTTGTCGCCAAGCCCTGGAAGGACAATATACTCATCAATCCGTCGCAAAATCGCCTCATGCTCGACATACCCGTTGAGCAGTTCCTGCACATAGCGGCGCACAAGCGGCAACACGTGCGTCTGTTTCATGACGCCTCCGCCCGTGATCACCTTTTTCGGCGATAACACGAGAATGTAGTTGGCAATCGCCTGGGCAAGATAAAAGGCCTCCAACTCCCATACTTCACGGCGGTCCGCCAATTCCGCCTCTTTTTTCCCCCAGCGCCGCTCAATCGCGGGACCAGACGCCATCCCTTCTAGACAGTCGCCGTGGTATGGACAGACGCCGGCAAACGCGTCATCCGGATGGCGGCGGACCAAGATATGCCCCATCTCCGGGTGAAGCAGCCCATGCAACAGGCGGCCCTCGACGATTGCCCCAACGCCGATACCCGTTCCGACCGTCATGTACAGGCAGCTGTCAAGCCCTCGCGCCGCCCCCCAGCGCTGTTCGCCAAGCGCCGCCGCGTTGACATCCGTGTCAAATCCGATCGGCACGGGAAAATGCTGCTTCATCGTGCCGACAAAATCAAACTGTGCCCACGCCTGTTTCGGCGTGCTCGTAATATACCCGTACGTCGGACTGTCCGGACGCAAATCAACCGGGCCGAATGACCCGATCCCGATCGCCTCCACGTTGTGGGGGCGGAAAAAATCGATAACGTGCGCCATCGTCTCTTCCGGCGCCGTCGTCGGAAACACCGCCCGCTCATGAATGTTCCCTTGTTCATCGCCGATGGCGCAGACAAATTTTGTGCCTCCGGCTTCAATGGCTCCCAAAATCATATGTACGCCTCTCTTTCTTCATCTGCATCTTTTGTTGTATCTATTTTACTGGAAAAAGGGAGAGGATATCAATGACAAAAAGCTGCGGATCAGCGGTTTTTTGAAACATAGGGAAATCGATTCTATTGTCCGCCGGGGTTGTTGATCTACACCGCTGATCGGCTCACCCCTTCACCGACCCCGCGAGCAAGCCGCGGACGAAGTATTTGCCGTGGAAAATGTACACAAGCAAAGTCGGCAGCGCGGCGAGCAAGACGCCTGCCATTTGCACGTTCCATTGGACGATTTGACTGCCGGATAAGTTTTGCAAGGCGACCATGATCGGCTGTTTGTCCGATGTCGTGATCGTCACCGCGAACAAAAACTCGTTCCAAATGTTTGTAAACTGCCAGATCGCCACGACGACAAATCCAGTGATGGACAAGGGGAGCATAATATAACGAAAAATACGGACAAACCCAGCGCCGTCGATTTTCGCTGATTCAATCATCTCATCCCCTTCGCGAATGAGCCAGCGGATGATTTCCGCTTCATGCAGCCCTTCGCCGATGTCAGGCAATTTAAATTCGTAGATCATGCCATATCCCCTTCCCCTTGTTCTCATGCTGTGATGGGAAACAAACACAATGGTGCAGCATCCATGGTGCGGTGATCATGAGGAAACATAGGAGTTAAGCGCTTACAAAAAACGTGGTGACCATTCGTTTTTTCTACCAAAATATAAAATGAATATTTTAAATTTTTAAACCTACAAGATTTATGATAGTCTATAGATTGTCAAACTGTCAATATAAGGAGAGCAGACATTTTTCGCCCGCTTCGACAATCATCGACAACCCCTTCTATTATCGCAAAATAATAATTCCTGGTTCGATTTGACCGAAACACCGAGAACAGGCTCAACCGCTGCTGATTTCAGTGATGGGTAGGCAGTTTTCCGAAAAACATGGAAGGACGTGAAACATGGCTGTCTCGTACCAATGAGCGGAAATGGTTCAAAAAAAGTTAATTGTACGAGGTTTCTCTAAGAAGAATGAATAAGTTCAATGGTATTTTGCAATACATCACTCGTCTTATAAGAGGAGGAAGCAATATGCGCCTTGCCACGATTCACCATATCGCTTTGATTTGCTCGGACTATGAACGATCAAAACGATTTTATACAGAAATTCTCGGATTTCGCCCCATCCGGGAGCAATACCGCGCTGAGCGCCGTTCGTACAAACTCGATTTGGAGGCTGATGGCGGCATTCAGCTTGAGCTATTTTCCTTTGAAAACCCGCCGAAGCGCCCAAGCTACCCGGAAGCGTGCGGACTGCGCCATCTTGCTTTGGCGGTGGAAAACCTCGATGAAGTCATTGCCTACTTGCGCCAACACGGCATCGATCCCGAACCCGTCCTCGTTGATGAAGCGACCGGCAAACGATTCACCTTCTTCCAAGATCCGGACGGGCTGCCGATCGAGCTGTATGAAAACTAGAGAGAAAAGCACAGTTGCTCCATGACGATGACAAAACGAAGCCTCTCCGTTGATTTGTGGTACAATGGGGGCGATACAAATGAAGGAGGCCAAACAACATGATTCGATTCGCAACCATCGGCACAAACTGGATCACCGAAGCGTTTATTGGCGCCGCGCGCCTCGTCGATTCCTTCGAACTCGCCGCGGTCTACTCGCGAACCGAGGAGACCGCAAAGCAGTTTGCCGACAAAGTCGGGGCGCCGCGGACGTTCACGGACTTGCAAAAGCTGGCCGAAAGCGACGGCATTGATGCCGTCTATATTGCCAGCCCGAACGCACTTCATGCCAAGCAGGCGATTTGGCTCATGAACCACGGCAAGCACGTCTTATGCGAAAAACCGCTCGCCTCCAATGCGAAAGAAGTCAAAGCGATGATCGAAGCGGCCAATCGAAACGGCGTCGTATTGATGGAAGCGATGAAGGCGACGTTGCTTCCCACATTCCGGTCCATCCGCGAGCACTTGCCGAAACTCGGCCGCATCCGCCGCTATGTGGCGAACTATTGCCAATACTCATCGCGCTATGACGCCTATAAGCAAGGAACGGTGCTCAACGCCTTCAACCCCGCTCTCTCGAACGGGGCGTTGATGGACCTTGGCGTCTATTGCCTGTACCCGATGGTCGTTTTGTTCGGCCAACCCCGCAGCGTGAAGGCGCAAAGCGTGAAGCTCGAATCCGGCGTTGATGGCGAGGGCTCGATCGTGCTCGATTACGGCGACATGGACGCGGTCGTCTTTTATTCGAAAATCACGAACTCACACTTGCCTTCGGAGATTCAAGGGGAAGACGGAAACATGATCATCGACGCCATCCACACACCAGCCAAAGCGGAAATCCGCTACCGCGACGGACGCGTCGAGGACATCACCGCGCCGCAGGACAAGCCGCCGATGTATTATGAAGCACAAGAGTTTATCCGTTTGATCGAAAACGGAGAACACGAATCGGCCATCAACTCGCACCGCCATTCGCTTTGGACGATGGAAATCATGGACGAAGCGCGAAAACAAACCGGCATCGTGTTCCCAGCCGACGAGCGATAATAAAAAGGTTCCAACCTAGTCTTCCTGGGGCTCGGTTGGAACTCTTTTTCTTTCTGTCTCATTGGATTTCCTTGGCTACCGATAAGCCATGGCTGTCACCTTCTGCTAAAATACGGACCAAGCCATCCGCTTTCATGCGTCATGACAAACGTCCAGTTGAACTCACTGTCCACCACATATAGATCGATTTTGTCGTTTTCCGTTGCCAGATCGGCGGCTTTCAAGCCGGACGCATCCTCCACGGTGAACGCATCGTCGCCATGTTGAAAGAAAAGATAGCAACACGTTTTCTCTTCTTGATCAAACGCCATTTCCGCTTCTTCTCCTGTGAAACAGCCTCTCATCCCATAGCTGAACACATGCCATAAGTAGCCGTTGACTCCATTCCGATTACGAAGGTGGATGTGTTGTTTTTCTTCCTCGGTCAAATGGCCGGCAAACACCTCTTCCCACTGTTGTCGCCATTGCGCTCCGAACCCGGACTGTTTGCGGATTTTGATGTTTCGGCGAGCTAACTGATGAAATAACTCCATTTCGTTTCTCCTCCAGTGACCTAATGTGGCACCGCCTTCATCGATGTGCTCATTTCGTCTATCAACAAGATGGCTTCTCACCATCTTCGTCACGCTGAGCGGTTTTCGTCCGCCCAGCCAATTCCCCGTTTCCGTCCGCACTTCGACGAGCAGTTGCTGCGCACCGTATGCAAGATAGTTTCCCCGCTCTTTGCGCCTGCCTCGCTGCACCGCCCCTATTCCCCCGTCTCGGCAAACCGGCGGATGCGCGCGCCGATTTCATCGCGGACGCGGCGAAACACCGCGAGTTTCTCCTCTTCGGTCCCTTCCGCTTTCGCCGGGTCGTCAAAGCCCCAATGGACGCGCTTCACGTGCGGCGGTGTGACCGGGCAGTGGTCGGCCGCATGGCCGCACAGCGTCACGACCAAATCAGCGCGGTTGAGGAGATCCGGGTCGATGACATCAGACGTTTGGTTCGAAATGTCGATGCCGACTTCCTTCATCACTTTCACCGCATTCGGATTGAGGCCATGCGCTTCAATGCCGGCGCTGTGCACTTCCCATTCCTCACCAAGAAGTTGTTTCGCCCAGCCTTCCGCCATTTGACTGCGGCACGAGTTGCCGGTGCATAAAAAGTATATGACTTTTTTCTTCATCGCTGGTTCCCACCTTTACGTTGATGTTGGATTGCCCGAAGAAAAATACTTTCGCTGAAACGCCAATGCTACGTTGACAAGCGCCAGCATCACCGGCACTTCAATGAGCGGACCGATAACTGCCGCAAACGCCGCGCCCGAATGAATGCCAAACACCCCAACGGCGAGGGCAATGGCCAGCTCAAAGTTGTTGCTCCCCGCCGTAAACGCCAGCGTTTAAAGTCAGCACCCGCAGCGGGCCGCGGGATTCGCTGTCTCGATTTTGCGAATGTTTTCGTCTTGGTCCGGAACGTATGACAACACCGCTTGCAGCAGGGAGTAGTATTCGCTTTGCGGCCGGAGCGAATAATACACCCATTGCCCCCTCCGCTCCTCTTGGATCAGCCCGGCGTCTTTCAACTTGCGAAGATGCTGGCTGATCGCCGGCTGGCTGGTCGAAAACACCTCAAGCAGCTCGCACACACAGCACTCCCGCTGATTCAAAATCGCCAAAATCGTCAACCGCGTCGGATCGCCGAGCAGCTTCAACACCCGAGCGGCTGCTCCTATCTCCATTGCGAGTTGCGGCATATCACCCCTCCATTCATCATCATATCATGATTTGCTTATATAAAAACGAACATCCGTCATGAAACGGCCACGCCGACCAATGAAATGGTTTCCGTCAATCAGATTAAATAATTATATAAGTTAACCATGATGTATCGACAAAAGCAAGAAAAGCGAGCGTGCCGCATGTTTCCGCCGCACGCCCGCCAATGTCAGTCCATCCGCTTTTTCGCCGCCGACAGAAGATCGATTGCCTTCGTCCCCACCCCGACGAATGTTTCCAAAATCGCTTGCGCCCCAGCGATCGAAAAAATAAAAATGAACGGCATGGCGATCTTCGGGATGAATAAATACCCAAGCGCGAGAAAAATCGCGCTCCACACCCCCGCGCACCAGTAACAGTTCAACAAATAGCCGAATTTCGATTTCGGCACTTTTTTGATTTCCGTATGGCCGTCCTCATGCCGGATTGTCTCTTTTTTCATAAACGGATTGCGAATGAATTCGGTGATCTTATCAAAGACGATCAAGTGGGTGAACCTATAGCTGGCCAAAATGATCATGATGTACGTCATCCAGTCAAGTTCGCGAAGCATGGTGGGTTCCTTTCTTTTTCCATCTTTTTCTTTAGTATGAACCAAGATGCGTTTCTTTATGACCTCCGATGGTTAATGGAGCCGGTCGAGGGAACAAGCACGTTGTTCATTCCATGCGCTTGCAAGGCCTCCAACGCCCCTAAGGCCATTTCGTCATTATGGGCAAAGACCGCTTGAATGTCTTTATGGCTTTGCAAAATGTTTTCCATGACCGACAATCCTTTGGCCCGGTCAAAATCTGCCGCCTGTTTGGCCACGACTTTCATCCTATTTCGCGCAGGAGACTCCCACTTCAACGACCAAAGGGAGTAAGTGGGAGAGGAATGCGCGTTCCCCCTTTCTTTTGTGTATGATAGAATAAAGGCGTGGAGAAAACCGTTCAATAAAGGCACTCCAATCACG
>NZ_JAFWFM010000122.1:0-13156 GCF_017515625.1 Geobacillus sp. | reverse complement strand
GTGGCCGCGAAGCGCACCCTAGGTCTGTAAGATATCCACAAAACTGAAAAAGGATGTAAGGGATTTTGTCGAAAAATATTTTTTGGACACCCCTGAGGGGCCGAAAAGCCTTGATAAATCAACATTTCTAGAGGGAGGAAACACTGTGAAGGAGCGGGACTATTATTTTGACAACGCGAAGTGTGCGTTGATGCTCCTTGTCGTGTTTGGCCATTTTCTGCGCCCGTACATTGACGGCGTCTTATGGGTGCACAGCTTGTATACGTGGATTTTTTTCCATATGCCGGCGTTCATTTTCATTTCCGGCTATTTCGCCAAAAAGTTCTATGAACACGGCTACTTGCAAAAAATTACGAAAAAGCTGCTCATTCCGTACGTTCTGTTCCAGCTGCTGTACTCGGTCTACTACTTCTTCCTGTACGACAAACAGTCGTTGGAACTTGACTTGTTGACCCCGCATTGGAGCCTATGGTTTTTGCTCAGCCTGTTCAGCTGGAACGTGCTGCTGTTATGGTTCGGCCGGCTGCCGAAGCGGATCGCGCTGCCGATGGCGCTTCTTCTCGGCTTGGCCGGCGGGATGATGGAAGCGGAAAAATGGCTGAGCTTGTCAAGAACGCTCACGTTTTTCCCGTTCTTTTTGCTCGGGTTTTTCACGCCAAAGCCGGCGATCGAGCGCCTGTTTGCCGCACCGGTGCGCGTCGCTTCGCTGTTTGTGCTGACTGGCATGTTTGTGCTTATTCATTTCGGGTTTCCAGACTTGCCGCAAGACTGGTTGTACGGCTCAAAGTCATACGATACGCTCGGCGTGTCGGAGCCGGCCGGCGCGGCGGGCCGCCTTGCCATTTATGGGGCGAGCCTGCTCATGATGTTTGGCTTTCTGTCGCTCATCCCGAGCCGGCGCTTCTCGTTTTCCGTGCTTGGGGCGCGCACGTTTTACATCTATATCTTGCACGGGTTTATTTTAAAATATTTGCACGAAACGCCGTTTACGGATTTTATTATGGATGTGCACGGCTATCCGCTTCTGCTCGCGCTGTCAGTCGCCGTTATGCTCGTTCTCGGCAGCCGGCCGGTCGTCCGGCTCGTGCGGCCGCTGCTTGAATGGCGGTGGCCGAGGTGGCGGCAGACGGCTTCATAAGACGCAAAAAGGGTGTCCTGCGAACAGGACACCCTTTTGTCTTGTCTGTTTGATGGTCACCGTTTCACACGGGCAGCCCGCACCGCCTCCAATAAACGAGAAGCGGCGGCTTTAGGCGACGGAGATGACGCGATGGCGCTGATGACCGACACCCCGTCCGCTCCGGCCTCCATCACCTCTCTTGCATTGTCAGCCGTAATGCCGCCGATGGCGACAATCGGAATCGTAATCCCCGCTTCGCGGAGGCGGCGAAGAATATCGGGGCCTTGCGCTTCGTTCGCATCATCCTTTGAGCGGGTTGGATAAATTGGGCCGACGCCGATGTAATCAGCCCCTGCCGCCATAGCCGCCATCGCTTCTTCGACGTTGTGGGCGGAAACGCCTAAAATTTTATCACCGATTTTCTCCCGCACGCGCCGCGCGTCTTCATCATCTTGGCCGACGTGGACACCGTCGGCATCGATGGCCATAGCCAGCTCGACGTCATCGTTGACGATAAACGGCACGCCATAAGTGCGGCAAAGACGCTGCAATCTCTGGGCGAGCGCCGCTTTGTCTTCCCCTTTGAAAGCGCCCGGTCCTTTTTCGCGAAATTGAAACAGCGTCACGCCGCCGTCAAGCGCTTCCTCGAGCACCTGCTCCGCCGGCTTCTCACTGTTTGGGGTTCCCATAATAAAGTACACCGCCAACCGCTCTTTCATTTCTTCGCTTGTGATGCGCGTCACCCGTCTCACTCCCCATATTGCCGATACGCCCAATGGTTCGTCGGCCCGTGGCCTTGGCCGATGCCGAGCGGATAGGCAATCGCCGATTGTACAAACGCCTTCGCCGTTGCCACAGCATCAGCGGGGTGGCGCCCTTTCGCCAGTTCAGCCGCAATCGCCGCAGCGAACGTACAACCGGTCCCGTGCGTATGGCGCGTGTCGATCCGCTTGCTTTTAAAATACGAAAATCCGTCTCCATTATACAGCAAATCGACCGTTTCCTCGCCGTCGTCATCATGGCCGCCTTTAATCACGACGTAGCGGGCGCCCATCCGGTGCAGACGGCGCGCCGCTTCGCGGCGGTCATCCATCGTGCGGATGGCCGTGCCGGTCAGCGCTTCCGCTTCCGGAATGTTCGGCGTAATGACAAGCGCCAGCGGCAACAGTTCTTCTTTCAGCGCCGCCACCGCCTCTTCTTGCAGCAACGGGGCGCCGCCTTTCGCGATCATCACCGGATCGACGACAAGCCGCTCCCAGCCGTGTTTTTTCACCTGTTCAGCCACGGTGCGGATGATATCGGCGCTAAAAAGCATGCCGGTTTTCACCGCATCGGCGCCTAAATCAGCGGCCACCGATTCGATCTGGGCGGCGACCGCCTCCGCCGACAGCGGAAAGACGCCTTGCACGCCGAGCGTATTTTGCGCCGTCACCGCTGTGATCGCTGACATGCCAAACACACCAAGCTCTTGAAACGTTTTGAGATCCGCTTGAATGCCGGCGCCGCCGCCGCTGTCCGAACCAGCAATCGTCAACGCTTTGAATACCATGTGGCGCCCCTCTCCTTTTACCGTTGTTCGACCTGTCCGTCACGCTTCACATCATCGGCGCTTGTGTGCGCCAACGCGTCTAGAAACAACGACTGAAAACGGCCCGGACTGCGCTCCCCAGCTTCTGCAGCCGCCCGCTCCGCCGCGACGCCATAATAGGCGAGCGCCGCCACCGCTGCCTTCACCATATCACGCTCAACAGCGGCAAACGCCCCAATCACCGACGTCAACAAACAGCCCGTCCCGGTCACTTTCGTCAACAGCGGGTGGCCGTTGTGAACCAAATACGTCGTGTTTCCGTCCGTGACGACATCGTCCTTTCCGGTGATGATCACAACGGTGCCAAGCTTGGCCGCCGCCCGCTTCGCCAAAGCCGCGGCATCGCCGCTTCCTTCCCCGGCGTCGACGCCTTTAATCGCCCACGTCTCGCCGATCATATTGGCGATTTCCGCCGCATTGCCGCGGACCGCTGCAAGCTTCACCTGTTCGGCGATGCGGCGCGCTGTCTCCGTTCGATAGCGCGTGGCCCCGGCTCCGACCGGGTCGAACACCACCGGCACACCGGCTTCGTTCGCCGCCCGGCCGGCGATCAACATCGCCTCTACTTCCTCAGCGTTCAGCGTCCCGATGTTCAATACGAGCGCGCCGGCAAGCTTCGCCATCTCTGCCACTTCCTCTTTCGCATACGCCATCACCGGCGAAGCGCCAAGCGCCAGCAATCCGTTCGCCGTAAAATTCGTCACGACGACATTCGTCATATTGTGGACGAGCGGATTGGCCTCTCTCACCCGCTCGCGCAGTTCCGCCCATTCACGCCAATCGGCCATCACTTACCCTCCCCTTTCTCGACAAACACCCTTTGCCAGCTGGCGAAAGACCGCCTTCTCTGCATCCCCCGCCAATCCGCCATATCATTCCCATCCATCAGTCTACTCTTTCTTTTTTAGAATTGCAAGACAAAGAAAAACGGCGCGCTTGTGCACGCCTGCCGTTTCCTTATGGCCGCAGCCGCTTCTCCGCTTCCGCCTCCTCGGACGAAGCCGATGGCGACAGCCGCTGCGGCAGTGGCCAGTTCCATAAATCCAAATCGACGATGTAGCGCGGCCGCCGTTTCGTTTCCTTATAAATTTTTCCAACGTATTCCCCGATCAGCCCAAGGGCGATGAGCTGCATCCCCCCTAGCAGCCAAATCGAGGTAATGAGCGACGTCCATCCCGTCTCGGTATGTCCAGCCCACTTTAAAAAGAGAAAATAGGCGCCGAAGATGAGGCTGACGACAAACGAGAGAAAGCCGATGAGCGAAATAAAGCGAATCGGGGTGACGCTAAACGATGTGACCCCGTCGAGCGCAAAAGCGATCATTTTTTTTAACGGGTATTTTGTTTTTCCGGCCAGCCGTTCTTTCCGGTCGTAATAGACGACCGCCGAGCGAAAACCTAGAAGCGGAACGATGCCGCGCAAAAACAAGTTCACTTCCCCGAACTGTTCGAGCGCCTCGACCGCGCGCCGGCTCATCAGACGGTAGTCGGCATGGTTATACACGAGATCAACGCCAAACATCTTCATTAACCGATAAAATCCTTGGGCGGTATGGCGTTTAAACCACGTATCCGTATCGCGACGCCGGCGCACGCCGCAAACGATGTCATACCCTTCGCGAAACTTTTGCACAAATTCGCGAATGGCCGACAAATCATCTTGCAAATCGGCATCGATCGAAATCAAGCAGTCGGCGTGTGTTTTTGCCGCAAACAGACCGGCCAGCAACGCGTTTTGATGCCCAGCGTTGCGCGCCAGTTTCAGCCCTTTCACTTCCGGATGGCACAAGCTCGCCTTGTAAATGATTTTCCATGTATCGTCATGGCTTCCGTCATCCACGAACAAGAGCGCACTTTTGGGCGAAATCATTTTTTCCTCAACAAGTTCGCCGCGCAGCGCCTGCAAGCGGCGGATCGTCTCTGGGAGCACCTCTTCTTCGTTGTAACACGGCTCGACGATGGCTACTACCGGTTCGGACATCTCACGTTCCCCCTTTCCATGCGGCCTTGTATAAGTAAATCGTCCAAGCAGATTCGTCCGAGCGAAACACACGCTCAAGATGCAACGCGTTGTCGCTTGCGTTTTCAATCGGCAACGCCGAGAAAATATAACGCCCGCCCATGGCGTAAAACGCTTTTGTGTTCAATTCAAGATGGCGGATCGTCCGCTTCGACGTTTTCTTGAACATATAATGTTTGCCGAGTTCGTCGACAAAAAGGTAGCAACGCCCGCCCCATTCGTCAAAATACTCGCGCAGCTTTTTGTTTTTTTCCAGCTCCTTGGCGATAATGCAGCGGAACCGGTGTTTGTATTCCAACGGGTAAAAGTTATTGTACGTATCAAGCGTGTAAAAACCGTTGTACTGGGCGATCGCCGGGTGGATGCCGATGCTGGCGACGCGATATGTATGGACGGGACGGCCGATATACTCGCGGATGGCGGCAAATTGCTTCTCAGCGTAAAATTCGCGAAATGACGGCTTGTTGCGGTAGACGATTTCCTCATTGTGCAAGACAAGCACCAACAGCTGCAAAGCGATCGCCGCCGCGCTGACCGCCCGCCACCGCCGTCCTTCCTGCCAAATAATTTTCAGCGCCATCGCAAACAAAACGTAAATGACCATCGGCCGCAAAAAATGATAGCGGGCGAAATTGAACTTATCGAGCAAATCAAACCGTTCCGTGAGCGGCAGCCATCCTTTGTAAAACCAAAATGCATACCATGTCGACAACGCGAAGTTCAATACGTGCAGCACAAGAAACGGCATTTCCTGCCGCCAGCGCTTCCGCTTCCACACGAAGTACAAGGCGATGAGCGTCACCGGCAAAATGACGAACCCGTGCACCGTCATCACATGAGTATGGCCGAGCACATAGTTTTTGAACGTCAGACGGATCACCCGCAAAGCGGCAGGCGGGCGTGGAAATATTCGTCTCGGCTTGTCGGTTCATCGGAAAACAAGAGCGAATGGACAAGCCGGTAGTCGACCGCCGAATAGAGCACCGTCATATAGACGATGGCCGCCAAAAACCGCCAATTCCAACCCTTGCCGCGGATGACATCAATGAGCCACCAAATCCCAAGCGCGCTTAGGAAAAAGAAAAAGCCAAGCACAAAGCTCGAGTAAAGCGGCAAGAGCGTCAACACCGCCCAATTCACCCATGAACGCTCCCCGCCCCGAATGTTTAAAAACGCCCAAAGCGCAAGCGGCATGCCGAGCGTGCTCAACATCCCCGACGGCCAAAACGGCGTCAGCGCGAACGTTAACGAAACGCCGATGCGGATCCATCCCCAGCGTCCGGCCGGCAGCACATGCTTTTTCAGCAAAAGATACATGCCGACAAACGCGAACACGCGGGTGATGGCTTGGCTGAGCCCATAGGCGTAAATGGACGGAAACAAAGCGTGAAGCCAGACGATGCCGCTGAACTCCGTCCCGAACGCGTTGCGCGGCAATCCGTTAATGATTTGCGGGATGATTCCGTCAACCGGTCCAAACAGTTCGCCGCTTCGGGTGAGCACTTTATACCAGGCAATGTTGGAATCCAAATTGTCATGGACGCGCATATGCGCATCTTCACCGAGCACAAAGTACGGCGACACATATAAGGCGATGGCCAGCAGTGAGAAGAACAGAAGTCGTTTTTCTGTCACCAGCGCCTCTCTCCCTCCTTTCGCCCGGCTGATGTCTTTCATTATTGTTCAACAAATGAGGAAAATTATTCATAATGATGGCAAAAAACGGACGGCAAACGAAAAACCGCTGTCGGCCGGGCAAAGCCGGCTGGCAGCGGTTTTGAATTCGGCGCTTAGCCGGCGAAAATCGGCACGTGCATGCTGTGCACCATCCCGGTGACATGGAAAAACGGCAATGTCGCCAACCCGAGAGCGATGGCCGATGTCGCCATCAAAAAAACGGCCCCGATCAACACGCTTAATCGGCTTTCATTCTTATGCATTGTCTCTCTTCTTATCGCAGCGCCTGAATGGCAATGCCTTCTTGCTGCAACGCTTCATACAACCGCTTGGCAAATCGCACCGCCTGCTCATTGTCGCCATGCAGGCAGACGGTGTCGGCTTCAATCGTCACGTCCGTCCCTTGCAATGAGCGGACGCGCTGTTCGCCAACCATGCGAAGCACTTGGCGGACCGCCTCATTTTCATCCACAATGATGGCACGTGCATCACTTCTTGGAGTGAGCGAACCATCCGCCTGATACGTCCGGTCGGCGAACACTTCGCTCGCGGTTCGCAAGCCATAAGCGCGGCCCGCGCGGATGAGCTCGCTCCCCGACAAACCATACAAGACAAGCGACGGGTCGACATCGCGCACCGCTTTGGCGATCGCTTCGGCCAACGCCGCGTCTTTCGCCGCCATATTGTACAAGGCGCCGTGCGGCTTCACATGCGTCATCACGCCGCCTTCCGCCTTGACAAAGGCTGCAAGTGCGCCGATCTGGTAAACAACGTACGCATACACTTCTTCGGGTGAAACCGCCATCGCCCGCCGCCCAAATCCGAGCAAATCAGGAAGACCGGGGTGGGCGCCGATGGCAACGCCATGCTGGATGGCGAGCTGCACCGTCCGCCGCATGACGAGCGGATCGCCAGCGTGAAACCCGCAGGCGATGTTGACAGACGTAACGTATAACAATATTTCTTTCTGCCCAAGCTCGTATGCACCAAAACTTTCGCCAAAATCGCAATTGAGATCAATGACCGTCATGATTCTTCCCCCCATTGGCGGCGAATGGCGGCAATCCACCGATCCAGCCGTTGCTGTTGTTCGATATAAAGCTGCACCGCTTCCTCAAGCGCGATCGGTCGAAACTGGATACGGTCGCCGGGACGCGCCTGCGCCAACAAAGGCAAATCGACCGCTGCCACTTGGGCGATGCGCGGGTAGCCGCCCGTTGTCTGGCTGTCGGCCATCAACACGATCGGTTGGCCGGACGATGGCACTTGCACAGTGCCGAAGACGACGGTATCCGACACCATCTCCTTCTCGCGGGCGCGGACTAGCGCCGGGCCTGCGAGCCGGCAGCCGATCCGGTCGGATTGGGGCGTCACCTCATAGAAGGCGGCAAACAACTGAGTGCGGCTGTCCGGCGTAAACTCGTCATATTCCGGACCAGGGACAGCGCGCACCGTTTTCGTTTTTCCGCCGATATAGCGGCTGGCCAACCGGGAGAGCCCCCAACGCAGCGGCTTTGAAGGGAAAATGAGAGCGGCCGGCCCAATCTTCAACACATCCCCGCGCCGCAACGGCCGGCCCGATACACCGCCAAGCTGCGCCGGGACGTACGTTGAACGGCTGCCCATCACAGGCGAAACATCAATGCCGCCTGCTACGGCCATATACGCTCTCCATCCCACTCGGCATGCCCCGATTTCCAACACATCGCCCGGCTTGACGGCCGCCGGCTTCCAAAGCACCAACGGCTGCCCGTTCAGCGCGCATGAGAACTCGCCGCCGCATATGGCGATCACCGTTTCGGCGTGAAACCGAATCGTCGGCCCGGACATCGTCGCCTCGAGCACCACCTCATCGCCATGGTTGCCGACAAGCGCATTGGCAAGGCGATACGCCCACGCGTCCATCGCCCCGCCCACCGGCACCCCGGCATGCCGGTAGCCGAAACGCCCGCTGTCTTGAACGGTCGTAAAAAATCCGCCCTCCATGACTTCAATCATGTTCATCTCTCCAACGTGCAAATTCATCGGCGCCAATCGGCCGAAATTCAACAATGTCACCGGCGGAAAGCAAGCTCGGCTCCTTCCGGTGCGGGTCAAATACGCGGAGCGGCGTCCGGCCGATCAGCTGCCAGCCGCCCGGCGTCGCCAGCGGATAGACGCCCGTCTGCCCGCCGGCGATGCCGACCGAACCGGCGGGCACTTTTGTGCGCGGCACCGCCCGCCTCGGTGTGGACAAACGCGGCGACAAGCCCCCCAAATACGCAAACCCGGGCGAAAACCCGATCATATAGACACGGTAGCGGCCGGCCGAATGAAGCGTAACCACCTCATCTTCCGTTATCCCGTGAAAGCGGGCGACCTCTGGTAAGTCCGGCCCAAATTCACCGCCATAGCAGACAGGAATAACAACCGTTCGCGCCAAAGGCCGGTCCGTCTGTCCAGACGACTCGACCTTTTCGCGCAGCCACCGGCATACGTCCGCATAACCAATCGCCAGCGGGTCGTAATACACGGTAAGCGATGAAAACGCCGGCACAATTTCGTTGACCCCTTCTTTTCGTTTTCTCTTTAGGCGAACCGCTGTCTCATGAACGATATCATTTACGGTCTCATCGATATAATCGGCAAACCGGACGGTCACTGCATATTCACATAACGGAAACAGCGTATAGTTCATTTCCATCCCTTTCCTTGAAAGCCAAGTTCACGTGAAATCTCCATCGCCGCCTGCCGAAGCAACGGAACGATGCGCGCCACATCATCCGGCAAAAAACGCTGTTCCGGGCCGGCGACACTCAGCCCGGCGATGGCCGCGCCTTCATGGTTAAAAATCGGTACAGCCACAGCCGCCGAATAGTTTTCCAGCTCAGAATAGCTGACCGTATAGCCCCGTTTCCGATCTTCTTCCAACTGCCGACGCAACGCCTGCTTGTCCGTTACGGTATTTTTGGCGATTTTGACAAGTTTTGTTCGTTCCAAATAGCGTGCTTGCTCTTTTTCGTCCATAAAGACCAGCAAAGCGCGCGGGCACGCGCCGGCGTACAGCGGCGCGCGCCGGCCGACTTTCGTATAGACGCGCACCGGCTCGGACGTCTCGACTTTTTCAATATAGAGCGCCTCATCACCGTCGCGGATGACAAGATTCACCGCTTCGTTCGTCGCTTCTTTCAGCCGCCCCATCACCGGCAGCGCCACCCGACGAATATCGAGCCGCTCGGCAACGAGCGACCCAAACGTCAACAATGCCAAACCGAGTTCATAGTGATCGCCCCGCTTTTGCAAAAAGCCAAGCGCGACAAGCGACTGCGCCATCCGGTATACCGATGTTTTCGGCATCTGAAGCCGTTCGACCATCTCTGGCAAAGTCAACCGTTCGCAGTCGAGAAACAAATCAAGCAGTTCTTTTGTTTTTAACACCGTTTTGTTCATCATTGCCCCTCAATTCCGAATATCAGAATATTAATTCCAAAATACGGACTATATATTCTTATTATAATGAAAAGTAGGACAATTTCCCACCCCCAAAATGAAAAGCGTCTGCTGAACAGACGCCGTTGGATTCAACTCGATAAGCGTTTTGAAAACACATAACTGACTTTTGCATATTCCATTTTTTCCTCATAAAAGCGATGGGCGTCTATCCGTTGCAGGCCGGACGACAGCGAAACAATCCCGTAGCCATGCTCCCTCGCCCACTCGTGCACATAGGACAACAACGCCTTTCCATATCCTTTCGAACGTTCGCTCGAAGCGGTAACCAAATCGCACACCCAAATAAAGCGGCCGTTATAGAGCGTGATCATCGGCATGAATCCGACAACCGCAACCATTTTGTCCTGATCATATAACGCCACAAGCTGATACCCTTCTTGTTCTTGCGCTTCTCGCACGAGCGCCGTGTAGGTTTCCTCATCCAAATGGGTGCGCAGCTCACGCATCACCGGAAAGGCGCTTCTCACTTCTTCCTCCGTTTCAAGCCAAACGAATCGCGGCACGATTCCTATCTCCCTTCTTCTATTTCTACATTCATGATATCAATATTTATCTAAAAATGGAACTGCCTCCTTTCCGCAACGTTGATCATCGTTTCGAAAGAAGACTCTCGCTTCAAACGCGTAAAGGTCGCAGCCCAGCAATCAGCGGAAGCTGAATGTCGGCTGATAAACCAATAATTACAGGATGCGTTTCGTGAAAGCCCACGACTTTAGTCGTTGGGATGAAACGAAACAAAAAATATTAGATAATTGACTCCTATCTAATATTTTGTATAATAAATATTAGATAGGAGGTGTTTATCTAATGTCTAATGATAAGTATACTCATAAAAATGGAATTGTTTATTTAAATCAATATCATGTTATATTTTGTCCAAAATATAGACGTAAAGTATTAGTTGGAGATATTGAAAAAGATTTAAAAGAGATTTTGTATGAAGTAGCGAAAGAAAATGATGTTGAAATTAAAGCGTTAGAAATTATGCCAGATCATGTTCATATGTTTATTTCTTTTGATCCACGACAGCATATCCATAAATTAATACAAGCATTTAAAGGAAAAAGTAGTCGAATACTAAGAGAAAAATATCCTTCGTTAAAAAGCAGACTACCGTCGCTATGGACACGAAGTTATTTTTGTTGCACAATTGGTCATATTTCAGAAGAAGCGGTTAAACAGTACATCGAAAACCAAAAGAACGTATAAAGGAATATAAAGGAAGTGGTGTCATTGGCGAAAACAAAAACCAAAAGCTACGTGCTGACGTTGAAACTCAAAACAGAATTATGGCAAGCGCACATATTAGAGAAACGTTTTGAAATTGGCAGAAAAATATACAACGCTTGTTTGGGCGAATTGCTGAAACGGTATAAAAAACTACAACACGATAAGCAGTATCGTCATCTAATCCAACAACCAAAATCAAAAGAAAGAAACAACTTGCTAAATGAGTTATATCGGCAGTACGGAATCAATGAATACGCTATGCACGATTTTGTTAAGCCAATGCAACACCATTTCAAGAAACACATCGACTCACACACCGCACAAAAAATCGCTACGAGAGCATGTATGGCAATGGAAAAACTAATCTTTGGCAATGCCAAAAAAGTGTCTTTTAAAAAATACAACGATATGGATTCATTAGAAGGAAAAACAAATAGCACAGGCATCCGTTTCAAAAACAAACATTTGCTTTGGAATGGTTTATCTATTCCTGTTATAATTCGCTCAAACGATATATATGCACATACGGCTCTACAAGACCGTATAAAATATTGTCGCATCGTTCGTAGACGGATTAGGGGGAAAATCAAGTATTTTCTCCAACTCACCCTTGAAGGTGTGCCGCCAAAGAAAATAAACCGTCAAACAGGAGAAGTAAAACATCCAATAGGGCAAGGCGATGTTGGCATCGACATAGGAACACAAACCATCGCTATTTGTTCAATGAATAATGTCAAGTTGTTCGTTCTTGCGCCGAGCATCGAAAACATAGAAAAGCAAAAGCGAGTTCTTCAACGAAAATTGGATCGTCAAAGACGGGCGAATAATCCACACAAATACAATGAAGATGGAACAATAAAAAAAGACAACAAGGAAAAATGGGTTTGGAGTAAAAATTATCTAAAAACTCGTCAACAACTAGCCGAGTTGCAAAGAAAGATGGCTGAAAAACGTAAACAAGATCATCAACGGCTTGCTAATTGGATCATCACATTAGGCCATCATATCCAAGTAGAAAAAATGAATTTCAGAGCACTTCAAGCAAAGGCAAAAGAAACAAAAGTCGATGCCAACGGAAAATACAAAAAGAAAAAACGATTTGGGAAAAGCATTGCGAATCGTGCGCCAAGTTTGTTTTTGAACATACTAAATCAAAAACTGCAATATGAAGGCTATTCCCTTCAATACATCGACACATTTAGCGTCAAGGCAAGTCAATACGACCATCAAAACGATGAGTACAACAAGAAAACACTTTCTCAACGATGGCATGAAGTAGACGGACACAAAGTACAACGAGATTTATACAGCGCATTTTTAATCATGAACGTGAAAAACAATCGAAAAGAAATAGATAGGAACAAATGTTTAGAGAGATGGGATCAATTTATTCGACTGCATGATGAAGAAATCAAACGACTTCGTCTTCAGCCATATGTCGTAAGTAGCATGGGAATTTAAATGATAAAAAGCGTCTTGAATCGGGCGCACAGGGCGATAAGCACCAGTAAGGTGTTTGCCCATGAAAGTCTTGTGGAAGTAGAGTCAGTATCCATGCGAAGGTATGGAAGAAGCTCTATAGTACACAAGAACCCCGTGGCTTTAGCCATCGGGAGGTTCAGAGCCGCAGGCGCAAATACGGCTTCAGCGTTGAAAATGGGATCGAGAATTCACAAATGCCGGCGGTGTAAGGGGCTATTTCATCCTATTTCGCGCAGAAGTGGGAGAGGAATGCGCGTTCCCCTTTTCTTTTGTGTATGATATAATAAAGGCGTGGAGAAAACCGTTTAATAAAGGCACTCCAATAACTGCTACTCGATGTATGGAGTTGGTTACAGGAAACGTTGTAGCCGTAAAACATCGAGCGTAGATCCGTCTGTTGTGTGTGGAAGCCAAGTACTGTCAAGGCCGATTATTTTTTCCCCAAAATCGCCGGTTTAAAATTCCCCAGAAGGACCTTTCATTGATCCTTCTGTTTTTCTTCTTGGAGCCTCTTTTCCCGTAATCGATAGCTTTCCCCATTTAGGTTG
>NZ_JAFWFM010000010.1:0-2764 GCF_017515625.1 Geobacillus sp. | reverse complement strand
GATTGCTTGAAGCAGTCAAACTTCTTTGGAAGCCCCCACTTCAAATTTTCGCTAGAAAATTAAGTGGGGGTAGTTCACTGCCGAACTGTTCGAAAAAGCCGGTTTGCCGAAAGGGGCGCTCAACGTCGTCACCGGAAGCGGCCGCACGGTCGGCGACAAAATCGTCACCGACCCGCGCATCAGCATGATCACCTTCACCGGCAGCCCGGAAGTCGGCATCGCGATCCGCAATAAGGCAGGCTTAAAGCGGGTGACGTTGGAGCTTGGCTCGAACTCCACCGTCATCGTTGACGAGCAGGTCGATCTTGATCGCATCATCCCGCGTTGCGTATTTGGCGCGTTCACGTTCCAAGGGCAAGTGTGCATTTCACTCCAGCGCATTTACGTGCATGAGAATCGTTATGACGAGTTCGTCGAAAAATTTGTCGCCGCCGCGAAACAGTTGAAAACAGGCGACCCGTTGGATCCAACCACCGATGTATCCGCCTTGATTACGCCAAACGATGTCGACCGGGCGCTCTCTTGGATCGAAGAGGCAAAACAAGGCGGCGCGAATGTCGTCCTTGGCGGCGAGCGCGACGGCAATATCTTGCTTCCGACGGTCATTGTGGACGCCGAACCGACGATGAAAGTGTCTTGCCAAGAAGTGTTCGCCCCGATCGTCTTGATCAACCGCGTCCGCTCGATCGATGAAGCCATTGAACTGGTCAATGACTCGCGCTACGGTTTGCAGGCGGGCATCTATACCGATAACGTCCATACCGCGTGGAAAGCGGCGAAGCAGTTGCACGTCGGCGGCGTGTTGATCAACGACATCCCGACGTTCCGCGTCGACCATATGCCATACGGCGGCGTGAAAGAAAGCGGGTTCGGCCGCGAAGGGATCCGCTATGCGATCGAGGAAATGACGGAGTTGAAATTGATTATTTTTAACCAGAATTAAGCGGGATGAGAAGAGATTGGAGTAAAGTTTGTTCCTAAAATTCTAGAAGAATAGTTGCGCAGCCTTGGAGAGAGTGGCACTCCAAGGCTGTATGTTTAAGCATGCTTTTCCAGAATATATCCCCAACGGTTCGAGGCGAGAACAGACAGGTGGTATTGATGCTCGAGCTGTTTG
This sequence comes from Geobacillus sp., assembly GCF_017515625.1. NCBI lineage: Bacteria > Bacillati > Bacillota > Bacilli > Caryophanales > Anoxybacillaceae > Geobacillus > Geobacillus sp. The sequence goes on along the minus strand of NZ_JAFWFM010000010.1, from coordinate 1,647 downwards.
CTGAACCATGCTTTTTTCACGAGAAGCAGGCTTCGGCTTGTATGCAAGAACGTTTTCAGTCCTCCGTGCCGAGGTTTGAGGTCATTCGCAAGCTCTGCTGTCAAGACCGCATTTTGCGGCCAGCGACCTTTCTCGCGCAACGGATGGGGCTTCTCGGGTAATTTGGTTTGGTCATGATGCAGAACAATTTAGCCAATTTCGCAAATCCACAGAAGGATACTACGAATGAAAGAAAGGGGCAGTATTGATGACCGCATCCCGCATCGTCTTTCCGCCGCTCAGCTATGTCGGCTGGGGGGCGCTTACGCAGTTAGTTCCAGAAGTAAAAAGGCTTGGGGCAGCACACGTGTTGGTGATCACCGATCCAGCGCTTGAAAAACTCGGCCTCGTCGAGCAAGTGGCATCTCCGCTCCGGCAAGCAGGGTGCAGCGTGCATGTGTATACGGATGTTGTGCCGGAGCCGCCGCTTGAAACGGGGGAGAAGGCGGTGGCGTTTGTCCGCGACGGAGAGTTTGACCTTGTCATCGGCGTCGGCGGCGGCAGCGCGATGGATTTGGCGAAACTGGCCGCTGTTTTGGCCGTGCATGAAGGTTCGGTCGCCGATTATTTAAACTTAACTGGAACGAGAACACTTGAGAAAAAAGGATTGCCGAAAATATTGATTCCGACGACATCAGGCACCGGGTCGGAGGTGACGAACATCTCCGTGTTGTCCTTAGAAACGACGAAAGACGTCGTGACGCATGACTATTTGTTGGCGGATGTGGCGATCGTCGACCCGCAACTCACGGTTTCTGTTCCGCCGCGGGTGACGGCGGCCACGGGCATTGATGCGCTTACCCATGCGGTTGAAGCGTACGTGTCGGTCAACGCGAGTCCGACATCGGATGGGTTGGCCATCGCCGCCATGCGCCTGATTTCTCGCTCATTGCGCAAAGCGGTGGAAAACGGAACGGACAAACAGGCGCGCACCGATATGGCGAACGGCAGCTACCTGGCCGGTTTGGCGTTTTTCAACGCCGGGGTGGCCGGCGTGCATGCGCTCGCTTATCCGCTTGGCGGACAGTTTCATATCGCCCATGGCGAATCAAATGCCGTGCTCTTGCCATATGTGATGGGCTACATTCGCCAAAGCTGCACGAAACGAATGGCTGATATCTTAAACGCCCTCGGCGGCAACTCGAGCTTTTTATCAGAGGAGGAGGCGTCGCACCGCTGCGTCGAGGAGCTCGAGCGCCTCGTCGCCGATGTCGGCATTCCGAAGACGCTCGGCGGTTTTGGCATTCCGGAAAGCGCATTAGAAAGTCTGACGAAAGACGCCGTCCAACAAAAACGGCTGCTCGCCCGCAGCCCGATGCCGCTTTTGGAAGCCGACATCCGCGCGATTTATCAAGCAGCGTTTGCCGGGACGATCATGGAACCGAACAACAAGTGAGAACACAAAAACAGGGGCTGCTTCAGGCTCCTGTTTTTTCTTTGGCTGTTGGAAATAGGGTCTCGCTCCTCAGGTTGGATCCCCCTTCCGCTCAAGGGGTGACGTTTTTCACGTTTTCTTGATGGTGAAGCAGGAATTTCCACGTCGTGAAGCGAACACATATACATCAGCCGCCGAAATTCGACAAAAGACGATTCCAGTTCTTGTGGAGG
>NZ_JAFWFM010000121.1:0-4187 GCF_017515625.1 Geobacillus sp. | reverse complement strand
CGTTGCCGCAAACGAAGCGCCGACAAGTGCGACCGAAGCGGCGATCGTGGCTAACATTTTTTTCTTCATCGGAATTCCTCCTTCTTAACGTTTCTATTTTCAAAGTTTCAAAGACTTTCTCTATTCATCGTCACGCCATCCACTTAAGTTCTGTTTAGGAACAGTTCCAGCTGTTCTCTTGCCTGCACCCCCATTATAACACGGGTTTTTTGTAATATTTTTGGTTTAAATTTGGGAAAAAGGACTGTTGGAAAAAATGAGCAAAAAACAGGCTTGTTTTCATTGCCAAATAAACGCCTAAGCCGCCGGCTGCAACGGCTGGCGATGTCATCCTTTCACACACTTCCATTCCTTTTTTTCTTCTATCAGCCGATCATTCTATATTTTTCTTGCAAAAAGGGAGTTGACAACCCCTCGAACACGCTGTTTCATTTAACAATTGTTACAGTATTGTTACAAAACAGACTGACAGCTTGTCCTATTGTTGCAAACAGAAAAGCCGGGGCGGCAAGCCCCAGCTTTGATGACCATCTTATTGTTTATCAACGACAAGCACGGTTTGCACTTCGTTCGGCTTCACCTCGACCGCAAACGTTCCGCATTCGTCCGCCACGAGCGAGTCAAGCAGCTCCTCATTGAGATTCGTGCGAAAGACGCCCAAGAGCGGCTTGTTCCATTGAAATACCGCCGTCGTCGCCTTTGGCGCCGGGTTTTGACACTCCACACGGCTAAAGCCATGGGATTCTTGGGTCGTTGGCGTCCTCATCCATTTCTGGTTCGGACAACGCCCAAGTTCGGGGCTGTGTCATCAGCCCATCCCATCAGGTTAGCGTGTACCCCAATGGGCGGCGCACCTATGACCAGTGCGCTAGGTGCTCAAACCCGAAATCGCTTTGGCGATGTTGATGGCACCATTCAAGTCAGCGTGGAGGGTGTATCCGCATTTTTGGCATCGGAAGCGGATGCCGTTTCGGTTCGCTTTCTCTCGATGACCACACTTGCACGTTTGGCTTGTATAGGTCGGATTCACCCACTCGACCCGAATGCCTGCCTTTTCGGCTTTATAGGCAATCATCGTTTGCAGTTGATGGAACGCCCACGAATGAAGATTTCGTCCTGCTTCTTTTGCCGAAGCGGCTCGTTTCCGAATCCCTGTCAACTCTTCCATCCGAATCACGCCAACACCGTTGGCGAGGGCAAAGTTGACGATTTGACGGCTGATTTTATGGTTCATATCTTTCATCCAACGAGATTCTTTATCACCGATTTTGCGAATCATATGGAGCTTTTTGGCTTTGCCCAATGTTCGCCGCAAAGCCGCGTATCGTCGGCGAATGAAAGCGCATTGGTTCCCTTTGAAAAACAACGATTTCGTTCCTATGCTGGCAACGGCGATATAGCGAAGCCCCAAGTCAACGCCCATCACCTTTGTTTCGTGCCGCGGCTCCACTTCAAAGGTGATGGCAATCGCCAAGTACCATTTCTTTCTCTTTTTGTAGAGCTTGGCTGCCCCTTGTTTGGCGGTTCCATCGAGCAGCCGATTCAGCCACGTTTCTTGATAGGAACGCACGACGACCGGCACGCCAATTCGTTTCTCCAGTGTGGGGAATGAAACCGTGTAGAACTCTCCTTTCTTTTCCACCTTTACGTTTTGGTTGTTAAAGCAACACCATAATGTTCGGAACTTCTTTGTTTTCTGGTTTTTCTTTTGAGACTTCACTTCCCGAATCGTCTGATTGACGACGGCGGAAGGAAACCGCTGCGACGAAAAGTCTTTAAAAATTTTGCTCGTCGCTTGATTCAGCTCGGGATGATTCAACAGCCAATTGGCAAACGCGGTATTCACTTCTGTCATCCGTTCATACATGTCTTGTTTGACTTTCGTTGGGTTGTGCAGCTCCAGCCTGAGTGTGATCGTGGGCATGGCTTCACCCCCTTTTCTTTTGAGATTCCACACCTAAAGAGAAACATGGTGGCTCGAAGCCATCCTCTTAAGGGATTGCCGAGCAACGTCGCCTTTCATCCTACAATTAAAACCGTGGGCCTTCAGACGGCTTTTTCTGTAATTACGCACTTATTCTATTTTTGCTCCCCTGTATATCCACCTAAAGGAATATGATCCTTCCGCGCCACCCCAGTGCGGTAAGCCGCTTCGACGACCGCTTGTCTGACGCGTTCGACGACTTTGCTGTTGAAGACGCTCGGGATGATGTATGTTTCGTTCAATTCATCCTCCGTCACGACAGAGGCAATCGCCTTCGCGGCAGCGAGCTTCATTTCCTCGTTAATTTCTCTCGCCCGGCAGTCGAGCGCCCCGCGGAAAATGCCCGGGAAGCAAAGGACGTTGTTGATTTGGTTCGGATAGTCGGAACGCCCGGTCGCCATGACGCGCACGTACGGTTCGGCCAGCTCCGGATCAATTTCCGGAATCGGGTTGGCCATCGCAAACACGATCGGATCGCGCGCCATTTTTTTCACATCTTCCACTTTTAAAATGCCGGGAGCTGAGACGCCAATAAACACATCTGCGCCGGCGATGACATCGGACAAGCTTCCTTTCAGATTATCCGGGTTCGTGAGTTGCGCATATTCTTGCCAATACGGATTTTCATACGTTTCATCGCGATGGATGGCGCCATGGCGGTCGACCCCGATAATGTTGCGCACGCCGGCCGCAAGCAAAATTTTCGTGCAGGCGATGCCAGCGGCGCCAATGCCGGTGAGAACCACTTTAATGTCCTCGAGCTTTTTGTCGACGATTTTCAGCGCGTTGAGCAGCCCGGCCAAGAGCACGACCGCCGTGCCGTGTTGGTCGTCATGGAACACCGGGATGTCAAGCTCTTCCTTCAACCGCTTTTCAATCTCAAAGCAGCGCGGAGCGGAAATGTCTTCGAGATTAATGCCGCCAAACGCCGGGGCAATCGCTTTCACAATTTGAATGATTTCTTCCGTGTCTTTCGTATCCAAACAAATCGGGAACGCGTCTACTCCGGCAAATTCCTTAAACAGCATCGCTTTCCCTTCCATGACCGGCATCGCCGCGTACGGACCGATGTCGCCAAGCCCAAGCACCGCCGTGCCGTCCGAGACAACGGCGACCGTATTCCGTTTAATCGTCAGCGAATACGCCTTGCGCGGATCCTCAGCGATGGCCGTGCAGACGCGCGCCACGCCCGGCGTGTACACCCGCGACAAGTCGTCGCGCGTTTTCACTGGGATTTTTGAATTTGTTTCAATTTTCCCCCCGATGTGCATTAAAAACGTACGGTCAGAAACGTTGATGATTTTGACGCCGCGAATTTTTTTCAGCGCCTCAATGATCAAATCGCACTGCTTCGTGTCGAGGGCGCTGACGGTGATGTCGCGCACCGTGTGAACTTTGCTTGATGAAATGACGTCAATCCCGACAATGTCCCCGCCCGTTTTGCCGATTGCGGCGGCGATATCGCTGAACGAGACGATATCTTTTTCGAACTGGAGACGAATCGTAATGTTCATCGCTGCCCCGCCTGGTAATGCCATAACAATTGTCCTTCCTTTTCTCCATTTTTGTTTAAATCAGTAAATCATTTTACGGTACAAATGTTATCCTATGAACCGGAAAAAGACAACCCTTATTGTACACCCCCTTTCGGCAAACGCATGCATCTTTCCGCCGAACGTGAAACAGCATGCGTCCTGAGCCAGCGCAGCCTTCTTCCCACCGTTCATGTTCCGCTGTTGGCAAAACAGCAACAGGGGTGGCTGACGGCAGAAAAACAACATGCAAGAAGGAAATCAGAGCAGCAATGAAGTAAACGTAAAAGAAAGGAAAAACTAGACAGGAGCGAAAAAGAATGAGAGAAAAGCTGTTTCTCGTGCTGGCCAACTTGTTTTGGGCCGGCAATTACGTCATCGGGAAGTCCATCATTGCGGAAACGGGCCCATTTTGGCTGACGTTGATCCGTTGGTGCGCCGCTTTTATCGTGTTGGCGCCCGTATCGTACTGGCTTGAGCGGCCGCGCTACCAGGACATCATCAAACCCGTGGTGCTAGTTGAGCTTTATCGCTCAACTAGCCCAAGTGTAACCAGGGAATAAGCTAACAATATACCGTCTAGTGCCACTTCAAATCCGATAATCGAATTGGCTCGGATCCCCGTGATGCGATAGTGGTCAACCAGAACCGAGAACACCGTCTCGATCACT
>NZ_JAFWFM010000120.1:0-9765 GCF_017515625.1 Geobacillus sp. | reverse complement strand
CCCGCCAAAGGTGCGGAAGAGTCGTCAAGGGCGACGGGGACAAAAAAGAAGGCAATAAGAAAGCCGCCCTTGCCATGACCGAATTTTACCTTTGGCGGTGTTCGGTTGGTCAAGGGTTCGCTTCGCCGAATCCGGCAGGAAGGGGAGGCGGGGGCATGGAAGTTCAAGCGCTGCTCATTACGTTTCGCGAAGCACTGGAAGCGCTGCTGATCGTTGGCATCATCACCTCGTATTTGAAACGGGTCGGTCACCGCGAATACACGAAATACGTATGGCTTGGCGCCGCTCTCGCTGTGGCGGCGAGCGTCGGTGTCGCCATGTTGTTTCAGCTTGTCTTTACCGGTTTTGCGGCAATGGGAAGCGAGATATATTTAAAGATCGGCATCATGGTCGTTTCCACGCTGCTGTTGACGCAAATGGTGTTCTGGATGGCCGAACACAGCCGGGACATGAAAAAAAGCTTGGAAGGGAAAATGGATCAGTTTGTCACCGCCGGCAATGTCGTCGGCATGGTCATTCACTCGTTTTTGGTCGTGTTGCGTGAAGGGGTGGAAACGGTCTTCTTCTTCGCTGCGATTACGCACGGCAACATCGGAGCGGCGATGCAAGGATGGGGAGCGGCAACTGGGGTTGCCATTGCTGCTTTCGTCAGCTACTTCTTCTTTAAAGGGACGATGCGCATTCCGTTGAAGACGTTTTTTAAAGTCACCGGCGCGTTTATCGTCCTAATTGCCGCTGGACTGCTCGTGCAAGCCATTTCGATGATGCAAGATATCGGCCTCATCGGCAGCGTCATGCCGCATGTATACGATTTGACGTGGCTGCTTCCGGAACATCCGATCGATTACGAACATTACGTGCGCGACCATGGCGTCGCCCCTGTCTTTTCCGGCGAAGTCGGCGTCTTTTTAAAAGCGTTGTTTGGCTATTCATCAATGCCGTCGCTCGAGGAAATGATCGCCTATATCGGTTATTTTGTCGTGATTTACTTGCTCGTGACGAGCCGCCATGGGCAACAAAGCGGCAAACAGGAGCAACCATCGGCGGCATTGGAGGAACAGACAAAACGGGTGATGTAAGGTACAAGGCGCGGATGCCTTGTACTTTTTCTTTAGAAGGCTGGTGAAAAACCGCGGCCACCAGTAAATCAGTGGCATTTCGCCCCAAAAAAGAAGGTTGATTTCGCATGGTTTATCTAATTGAGAAACAGATGGGAATAGCAGTATTTTGTATTAAATCACCAGCCCTTTAGGGGGGATGCGATGAAACGACCGTTTCTTGACCGCGTTTGGCTTGGCTTCAGCATCGGCTTGGCTGCCGTTTTGTTGGGGGCCGGCCTGCGTTACGCCAGCCCGTACGCGGCCTCGTGGGACGAAGTTGACTTTGCGCGGGCGCTGGAGCGCTATGATTTGTTGGCGATGCAGCCGCATTTTCCAGGATATCCATATTTCGTTTTGGGCGGGATGGCTGTTCATGCCGCAATCGCTAATCCAGCCAAAGCGCTTTCGATTTTGAACGTGCTTGTGTTGTATTCCGCTGTCTTTCCCATCGTTTGGCTGCTCGCTCGCCATATGCCGCGCTCAGCGGCGCTATGGGCGGCGCTTTCGGTGCTTTCTTCAAGCTACGTGCTCCTTGCCGCCGCCAGACCGATGTCGGACGGCGCGGCGCTTGGCGTGCTTTGGTGGTACATATGGGCGGTGGAATGGGCGCGGCGGCGAACAACATGGATGGCGCAGCTTTGGCCGTCCGCGTTGTTTAGCATCCTCATGGGCATCCGTTTGTCTTATGCCCCGTTTGCTGCCGCGTTGTTGATCCTTTGGCATGAAGACTGGAAAACGCACCGCCGCCTCGGCCGCGTGGCGGCATCGCTGTTGGCGGCGGCCGCCTTTCAATTTGTTTGGGTGGCGGCGGTCGCGGCGACGGAAGGCGGCCTTTGGCCGTTTTTCAAGCTTGGTTGGGCGTTTGTTGCCGGTCATTTCAGCGAATGGGGCGGAACGGCGGCAACGAGCCCGCTGCCGTTTTCTGAGCGATTGTACCGCTTTATCGTCCACAACTTTGTTTGGACCGGCATCGCCAGCCAGCACGTTTCATTGCTGTCCGCCTATGCGGCAATCGGTGCCATCGCCTGGCGCACGGGGCGGTTTCAGCTGCCGCGTGCGCTTGTCGTTTCCGCGTTGCTGTATGCTGTCTGGGCGCTGTTTGGACAAAATATTGACAAGCCGCGCCACCTTCTTCCGTTGGTTCATTTTGCGCTGTTTTATGTGTGGGGCCGCTTTTTGGCTGCGCCGAAGGCATGGAGATTAGCGCTGGCAGCGGCGGTTGTGCTGCTGCAGTCTGCAATCGGCATCGGGCTGCTGCACGAGCAGGCAAAGACGCCCCCGGCAGTGTATCAGCTTGCCGACGATTTGCGTGACAAGCCGCAGCCGTTTGTGGTATATACGTGGGAAGAGACGCGCGTCCTAGACTATTTGAACGTGCCCTTTCCACATAAAGACGTGCTCCATTTTTCCTTCTTTTTGCAAGACAAAGAAAACTACCGCCATGCTATGATATATATGACTAATCACGTTGTCCAAGGGTTCGAGGCTCAAGGGATCGATATTTCCCGCCATGTGCGCAAAGTGAAAACGTATCGTTCCAGTCCGCTTGCCGACCCGGTGTATGGAACGATTACACTGTATGAATGGGTGGACGGAGAGTGAGGGGATGGCCATGAACGACCGGCTGAAGGAAAAGCTGTCCGTGCTCCCGGAACAGCCGGGCTGCTATTTAATGAAAGACAAACACGGAACGGTCATTTACGTCGGCAAGGCGAAGTCGTTGAAGGCGCGCGTCCGCTCGTATTTTACCGGGACGCATGATGGCAAAACGCAGCGGCTTGTGGAGGAAATCGCCGATTTCGAATACATCGTCACCTCGTCAAACGCCGAGGCGCTCATTTTGGAGATGAATTTGATCAAAAAGCATGATCCGAAATACAACGTCATGCTCAAGGATGATAAAAGCTACCCGTTTATTAAAATCACCGCGGAACAACATCCGCGCTTGCTCATCACCCACAAAGTGAAAAAAGACGGCGGCAAATATTTCGGCCCGTATCCGAACGTGCAGGCGGCGAACGAAACGAAAAAGCTGCTCGACCGTTTGTATCCGCTCCGCAAATGTTCGACGATGCCTTCGCGCGCCTGTTTGTATTACCATATGGGCCAATGCCTCGCCCCGTGCGTCAACCCGGTGTCGGACGAACAAAATAAGGCGATGGTTGAACAAATCGTCCGCTTTTTAAACGGCGGCTATGAAGACGTAAAGCGGGAGTTGGCCGAGAAAATGCACGAGGCGGCGGAAGCGCTCGAATTTGAGCGGGCGAAAGAATACCGCGACCAAATCGCGGCGATTGAGATGACGATGGAAAAGCAAAAAATGATGTTCAATGATTTCATCGACCGCGATGTATTCGGCTATGCGTACGACAAGGGCTGGATGTGCGTGCAAGTGTTTTTCCTCCGCCAAGGAAAGCTGATCGAGCGCGACGTGTCCATTTTTCCGCTTTACCAAGACCCGGATGAGGAAATGCTGACGTTTTTGGGCCAGTTTTATGCGAAAGCGCATCATTTGAAGCCGAAAGAAGTCGTCCTCCCGTCCGACATTGACGGGGAGCTTGCCCGTGAATTGCTCGGCGTAGCCGTCGTCCAGCCGAAAAAAGGGAAGAAAAAAGAGCTTGTGGAGCTGGCGAGCCAAAACGCGGCCATTGCTCTGAAAGAAAAATTTTATTTCATCGAGCGGGACGAAGAACGGACGATCAAAGCCATCGAACGTCTCGGAGAGCGTCTTGGCATTCCGGCGCCGCGCCGCATCGAGGCGTTTGACAACTCGAACATTTACGGGGCCGATCCGGTCTCGGCGCTCGTCGTTTTCCTCGATGGCAAGCCGGCGAAAAAAGAATACCGGAAATATAAGGTAAAAACAGTGGCGGGACCGAACGATTATGAAACGATGCGCGAAGTTGTGCGCCGCCGCTATACGCGCGTGTTGAAAGAAGGATTGCCGCTTCCCGATTTGATCATCATCGACGGCGGCAAAGGACACTTGTCGGCGGTGCGGGATGTGCTCGAAAACGAACTTGGACTGGATGTGCCGCTGGCTGGATTGGCGAAAGACGAAAAACATCGCACATCAGAGCTTTTGGCCGGCGACCCGCCGGATGTCGTGCCGCTTGACCGGCAAAGCCAAGAGTTTTATTTATTGCAGCGCATTCAAGACGAAGTGCACCGGTTTGCGGTCACGTTCCACCGCCAGGCGCGGCAGAAGACGATGTTCCATTCCGTGCTTGATGACATTCCCGGCGTCGGGGAAAAGCGGAAAAAAGCGCTGTTAAACTATTTCGGATCAGTCAAAAAGATGAAAGAGGCGACCGTTGATGAGCTGCAACGGGCGAACATTCCACGGGCGGTGGCGGAGAAAATCTATGAAAAACTGCGTCAACTACCCCCACTTAGCTAACGCTTGAAGTGGGGGCTTGCAACTCCCCAGAAGTGCGAGCGGACTTTGTCCTCCTTCCTTGACTTGGGGTTGCATCAGGGGCAGGTTGACAACTGCCCAACGACACAGGTCATGCCTGCATCGTTACCGATTCTCTCGGTGTGTCTGTTGGCAGTACTTGGCTTCCACACACAACAGACGGACCTACGCTCGATGTTTTGCGGTTGCAACGTTTCCTGCAACCAACTCCATCCATCGAGCAGCCGTGATTGGAGTGCCTTTATTAAACGGTTGTCTCCACATCTTTATTCTATCATACACAAAAGAAAGGGGGAACGCGCATTCCTCTCCCACTTACTCCCTTTGGTCGTTGAAGTGGGAGTCTCCTGCGCGAAATAGGATGAATAATGGCTGAACGGACGCCCGTTTTGCGAGCGGACGCCCGTTCTTTGCATGTCATTCGATCGCCTGCTTCCGATCCCATTTCACCAAAATGCGCGCTTTGCCGTCCCGCTTTGGCGGCAGTTCGACCGCTTCGGTGACGAACCGCTTTTGTTGTTCGATTTGCTGGGCGAGAAATCCAGCCTCAAGCTGGAACGAGCAGCTGCCGTACAAGGAAAAGCGGGCGGCGATGATGGGGCCCGACAGCTCGATATAGAGTTCGTCGTTTCGCTCCTCGCCGGTTGATAGCTCCCCCCAGCCCGCCCGTTCAAAAAATACGGCGACGTCATCGAGCGTTCCGAGCGGGTAGCGCCGCGCCAGCTGTTTGCCGGCCCAGTACAGCAGCGAAGCGGCATCTTTGCCAAGCAGCTCGGGAAGAAGCGAATGGCGAAGCAGCTCAGCCCCGAAGGCGGAAAGCGCAATCGACCCAAACATTTGATATTGGTCCTCTAATGGTGGCTGTTTCATCGTTTTCCCCTCTTTCTATCCATTTCCCCATTATAGCTGAATTGCTGCCGGAGTGCATCCTCTTTCCTAAGGTGGCGCAACTATGAGAATGTTTGAACATTTTGTGTCAGTGTTTTCTTGACGCTTGTACAATGTGGGAGTACAATGAATGTGACAAGCGAATAGGGGAATGGAAGACGTTTCCGTTTCCGCATGGCGAGCGAGAGGGACATATTTTTTATTCAATTGAAGGGGGTTTACATAATGGCAGGGAATCGCGAGTTTTACTATCGCCGGCTCCATTCGCTGCTGGGGGTTGTTCCCGTCGGCATCTTTTTAGTGCAGCACTTGGTCGTCAACCATTTTGCGACCCGTGGGCCGGAAGCGTTTAACCGGGCGGCGGCGTTTATGGAAAACTTGCCGTTCCGCTATTTTCTTGAAATTTTTGTTATTTTTCTTCCATTGTTGTTCCACGCTGTATACGGCATTTATATCGCGTTTACAGCCAAATTCAACACTCGCCAGTACGGCTATTTCCGCAACTGGATGTTCATGCTTCAGCGGATCACCGGCATCATTACATTGATTTTTGTCGTCTGGCATGTGTATGAAACGCGGGTGCATGCTGCATTCGGCGCCGAAGTGAACTACGACATGATGGCCAACATTGTCGACAATCCGTTTATGCTCGGATTTTATATTGTTGGAATCTTGTCCACGGTCTTTCACTTCGCCAACGGTTTATGGTCGTTCTTCGTCAGCTGGGGTTTAACGGTATCCCCTCGTTCACAGCAAGTATTTACGTACATTACGATGATCATTTTCATCGCGCTTTCCATTGTCGGCATTCGCGCCATCTTGGCGTTTGCGTAAGACAAGCGTTCCATTCCTAAGGAATGATTCAACGATGAACTGCTGCGTTGGCTCGTGACAAACGTGCTCTAGCCGTTCGCCGAACGATCGCTTGGTCGATGGCGGGCCGGCAAGGCAAAACGTGCGGCATGCAAGCAAAAGCAGCAATCTATTAGGGAGTGAGTAGCTATGAAAAAAGGGAAAATCATCGTTGTTGGCGGTGGGTTGGCCGGTTTGATGGCCACGATTAAAATCGCCGAAGCAGGAGTGCCTGTCGAACTGTTTTCGCTCGTTCCGGTAAAGCGTTCTCACTCCGTCTGTGCCCAAGGCGGCATTAACGGAGCGGTCAACACGAAAGGGGAAGGCGACTCGCCGTGGGAGCATTTTGACGACACCGTCTATGGCGGGGACTTCTTGGCGAACCAGCCTCCGGTCAAAGCGATGTGTGAAGCGGCGCCGGGGATTATTTACATGCTCGATCGGATGGGCGTCATGTTCAACCGGACGCCGGAAGGGTTGCTTGATTTCCGTCGTTTCGGGGGGACGCAGCATCACCGGACCGCCTATGCTGGAGCCACGACCGGGCAGCAAATTTTGTATGCACTTGATGAACAGGTGCGCCGCCATGAAGTGGCCGGGCTCGTCACGAAGTACGAGCATTGGGAGTTTTTAGGCGTCGTTTTGGATGACGAGCAAATTTGCCGCGGCATCGTCGCACAAGATTTGCGGTCCATGGAAATCAAAGCGTTTCCAGCCGATGCCGTCATTTTGGCGACCGGCGGCCCGGGGATCATTTTTGGGAAATCGACGAACTCGGTCATCAACACTGGTTCAGCGGCTTCGATCGCCTATCAGCAAGGGGTTTACTACGCGAACGGCGAGTTTATCCAAATCCATCCGACCGCGATTCCAGGCGATGACAAGCTTCGGTTGATGAGCGAATCGGCGCGCGGGGAAGGCGGCCGCGTCTGGACGTATAAAGATGGAAAACCATGGTATTTTCTTGAGGAAAAATATCCGGCTTACGGAAACTTGGTGCCGCGCGATATCGCCGCCCGGGAAATTTTCCATGTGTGCGTCGACTTGAAGCTCGGCATCAACGGCGAAAACATGGTGTACCTCGATCTTTCCCATAAAGATCCGAAAGAGCTCGATATCAAGCTCGGCGGCATTATCGAAATTTATGAGAAGTTCATGGGCGAAGACCCACGCAAAGTGCCGATGAAAGTATTTCCGGCCGTTCACTATTCGATGGGCGGCTTATGGGTCGACTATGACCAAATGACGAACATCAAAGGGCTGTTTGCCGCCGGTGAGTGCGATTATTCCATTCATGGCGCCAACCGTCTCGGGGCAAACTCGCTTCTGTCGGCGATTTACGGTGGAATGGTCGCCGGCCCGAATGCAGTCCGCTACATCCGCGGCCTCGAGAAATCGGCCGATGCGATGCCGTCGACGCTGTACGACCGTTATGTCAAACAAGAGCAGGAAAAATGGGAAAACATTTTGGCGATGGACGGCACGGAAAACGCCTACGTGCTGCATAAAGAGCTCGGTGAATGGATGACGGCAAACGTGACGATCGTCCGCTACAACGACCGGCTGCTGAAGACCGATGAGAAAATTCAAGAGCTGATGGAGCGGTATAAAAACATCAGCGTCACCGATACGTCGAGATGGAGCAACCAAGGGGCGACGTTTATCCGCCAGCTGTACAACATGCTCCAGCTTGCCCGCGTCATTACGCTCGGCGCGTACTATCGCAACGAAAGCCGCGGGGCGCACTACAAGCCGGAGTTTCCGGAACGCAATGACGAAGAATGGCTGAAAACGACGATGGCCCGCTATACGCCAGACGGTCCGGCGTTCCATTACGAAGATGTCGATGTCTCGTTGATTAAGCCGCGCAAACGCGACTACAGCAAAAAGAAAGAGGAAGTGAAGTAAGATGAGCGAAAACAAAACGGTTCGGTTCATCATCACGCGCCAAGATCGTCCGGATTCCGCGCCGTATGAAGAAGAGTTTGTCATTCCGTACCGCCCGAACATGAACGTCATTTCGGCGCTCATGGAAATTCGCCGCAATCCGGTCAACGCCAAAGGGGAAAAAACGACGCCGGTCGCCTGGGAAATGAACTGTTTGGAAGAAGTGTGCGGGGCCTGCTCGATGGTCATTAACGGAAAGCCGCGGCAAGCATGTGCGGCGCTCATTGATAAATTAGAGCAGCCGATCCGCCTGGAGCCGATGCGCACGTTCCCGGTCATCCGCGACTTGGTCATCGACCGGAGCCGGATGTTTGATGCGCTAAAACTCGTCAAAGCATGGATTCCAATCGACGGAACGTACGACTTGGGTCCGGGTCCGCGCATGCCGGAGCGGAAGCGGCAATGGGCGTACGAGCTGTCCAAATGCATGACGTGTGGGGTCTGTCTTGAAGCGTGCCCGAACGTCAACAGCAAGTCGAACTTTATCGGCCCGGCGCCGCTGTCGCAGGTGCGGCTGTTTAACGCCCATCCGACCGGAGCGATGCATAAAGCCGAGCGGCTGCGGGCGATTATGGGCGACGGCGGTTTGGCCAACTGCGGCAACTCGCAAAACTGTGTGCAGTCGTGCCCGAAAGGCATTCCGTTGACGACATCGATCGCGGCGTTAAACCGCGAAACGACGATTCAAATGTTCCGCGATTTCTTTGGCAGCGACGAAGTGTAGCGGCAGAATCAAAATCCCCTTCATTCGAACAGACATGAGGGGGATTTTTTGTTTTGCTGGACAAGCGGCAGCCAACCGTCTCCGGCGAATCGAAAGATAAAGAAGAAAAGGCTCTTCATCACAAAGTGTACTTGAAAAAGAAAGACGATCATGATAAAGAAAAACCAAAACAGCATTTTTTCCTTTTTATACCACACATCTCTTTGAACAACATTGCTATCATGTTTGTCTTTAAAAGTCAAGTACATCTTTTGGTGATGAACCGAAAAAAAAAAGACCCATTTTTCTATTAGATAAGCAAATTTTCGTCACCGCCGTTCTTGCTCTCACATACGATATGGCGAGGAAATACCCATCCGGCAGTTCGGGCCCATTGAGAGCAAGGAGGGTTACAACCGTTGAAGGACAAATCGTTTCAATCGAAGCCGCTTTTGACAAAAAGAGAAAAAGAAGTCTTCGAATTGCTCGTGCAAGACAAGACGACGAAAGAGATCGCCCAAGAGCTGTTTATCAGCGAGAAAACGGTCCGCAACCATATTTCGAATGCGATGCAAAAGCTTGGGGTCAAGGGGCGCTCGCAAGCTGTCATTGAATTGCTTCGAATGGGCGAACTTGAACTATAAACGATGCCGGCTTTCCTTGTTGGACAGCCGGCTGTTATGTTCCCTTGCGGCCGGACGAGGCTTGGCGCCCGTCCGGCCTTCGTGTGCGCCCGGCATGGGTGCAGTCTATAGGGTGAAAGTCCCGAACTGCGAAGGCAGAAGTAGCAGTTAGCTTAACGCAAGGGTGTCTGCGGCGACGCAGAATCTGAAGGAAGCGGGCGGCAAACTTCCGGT
>NZ_JAFWFM010000119.1:0-24464 GCF_017515625.1 Geobacillus sp. | reverse complement strand
GCTGCCAAGAAAACTGGATCAATCAGCAAAATATTGCACTCGGGGTTCTTCACCTAATAGGTGAACATTCGAAATGGAGTCGAAGTCTCGACACGATTGGGTTTCCCAGCATTTTTGATACACTTCTGTCACGGATTCAGGTAAGTGATAAATTTACTAATTTAGACAAAATTCTACAAAAACAGGACTTTTTCGCCTCGATGGCGAATATCATCCTCAACGCGCCAAAATGACGAAGACGGGTGGAAGAGAAGAGTTTACGAAGCGTCCGCTACATAACAAAGAAAGGGAGAGAGGCACGATGAAACTGATCACCGCACTTTTCGATGGAGAAATGTTTGTTGGAGCCGTGCCGCAAGGAGACGACCGGGCGGTTCATTTGCGCCGCGCCGTTTTGTCCCGAATCCTAATGACTTGCGCATTGAAACGCGGGTGAACGGGGAAGTGCGCCAGCGCGCGAGCACGAAACAGTTGATTTTTTCCATTGAATCGATCATCGAGACGATCTCCAAAGGCATTACGCTTGAGCCGGGCGACATCATTGCGACAGGAACGCCGGCTGGAGTCGGCAAAGGGATGAACCCGCCGCGTTTTTTGCAGACGGGTGATGTCATTGAGGTGACGGTGGAAGGCATCGGCATGTTGCGCAACAAAGTGGGAGAGTAAACGGCGAAAGTGAGGAAGCCCCCATTGATGCTCAAAAGGCGTCCTCTTGAAAGAAAGGGCGTCTTTCGTTTTCGTGAAGTTTGTCAACCGTCCGCCCGCCGTGCTATGATGTGAAGGAACAAGGAATGGTTGGAGGGATGGATGTTGACGCATGCCCATATTACGAGCTGGCTCATCACGATTGTTTTGTTTTTCCTTGCGGTGTCGATGGAGCGGCAAGGGGCGGGCAAAGCCAAGATCGTGCAAATGGTGTTGCGGCTGTTTTACATTCTCACGATCGCGACGGGGGGGCTTTTGCTGCATAGCATTGCTTCGATATCCGCGCTTTATTGGCTAAAAGCGCTTGCCGGGCTGTGGGTGATCGGAGCGATGGAAATGGTTTTAGCAGCTGTAAAAAAAGGAAAAAGCGCGGCGGCAGGATGGACGCAATGGGTCA
The DNA here is from genome assembly GCF_017515625.1 of Geobacillus sp. Taxonomy (NCBI): domain Bacteria; kingdom Bacillati; phylum Bacillota; class Bacilli; order Caryophanales; family Anoxybacillaceae; genus Geobacillus; species Geobacillus sp. The sequence goes on along the minus strand of NZ_JAFWFM010000119.1, from coordinate 23,362 downwards.
TTGCCCTTGTGGTGACGCTGTTCCTTGGCCTGCTGCTGCCGCTTGGTTTTGACTTATTCTAAAGCGAAGCGGCAGCCTTCTATTGGTTGCCGCTTTTGTCCTCAGCCTATTTGGGCGCAAATCGCCCGTTCGCCGCTGTTGAATGTTATTTCAAATCGGTCGGCCGGCATCGGCCCGCGTTCATAGTAATGATGGACGCTGGCGATTTGCTCTGTATTGTCATAGATCATAAAATTGACGCCGGATGATTTGGCAAACAATAAGCCGTTGTAGCAGTACAGGCAGTCGTAAAGCGAAAACCCAAGATGGTTCAGCCATTGGACGTATTGAAAAAAGGACGGATTGGGAAGCGAGGCAAGCCATTGCCGGTACGCGTATGTCAGCTGTTTGCGGAAGCGGATGCGGTCGCCGTCAGTGAGGGGGAAGATGCCGAGGTCGGTCGCGATCGTGCCGTTTTCCTGCCACCGTCCGGACAGCCAATGCCCATAGCGGAACAGTTTAATCCCTTGCTGGGCCATCTCCTCGACTAACACCGCTTCCTCTGCTTCCTCATCAAAAAACACCCATTCATTGTTGACAAACTCCGCTGTTCCTTGCACGTAAGCCCGCGGCTGTTCAGCAATGCACTGCAGGCGCTCTTCAATATTCAATGTCTCTCATCCTCCTTGTACTTCTCTTTTTTTCCACCTTTTCGTCCGTTTATTCACGTTATTGTTGACATCGGACAATTCATCGAAATGACCAGTGGTGCATAAAATGGAATCATGCCGACGTGGAGAACCATCATGAATCAAAGGAGCGATCGCTGGAAACGATCGTGAAAAAAGAACGGACGAAATGATGGAAACGGGTGAGAACTTGCCATCTTTGATAAAAAGAAAGGATTGGTTTGTATGTGTGGCATTACTGGCTGTGTCCATTTCGGGCGCAATTTGCGCCGCGAGCGGACGGTCATTGACAGCATGACAGAGACGCTCGCCAAACGTGGACCGGATGATACAAATACGTGGCTGGACACTCATGTCGCCTTCGGTCATAAACGGCTTGTCGTCGTGGATCCGGCTGGCGGCAAACAACCGATGGTCCGGCAAAAAAACGGACATCGTTATACGATCGTCTATAACGGCGAGCTGTATAATACGGAAGACATCCGGAAGGAGCTGTTGCATAAAGGTTACCGGTTTGACGGCCACTCCGATACGGAAGTGCTGCTCGCCGCTTATATCGAATGGAAAGAACAATGTGTTGACTGGCTCAACGGCATTTTTGCCTTCGCCGTTTGGGATGGGGAGCGCGAGCTGTTATTTATGGCGCGCGACCGTCTCGGAGTAAAACCTTTGTTTTATCGAGAAGATGGCGGGGGGCTGCTGTTCGGCTCGGAAGTGAAAGCCATTTTGGCCCATCCCGATGTAAAGACAGAAGTCAATTATGAAGGACTCGCCGAAGTGTTCGGCCTCGGACCGTCGCGCACACCGGGGCACGGGGTGTTTGACGGCATTCGAGAGCTGCGCCCGGCACATGCGCTCACGTTCTCTCGCAACGGGCTTCGCATTTGGCGGTATTGGAATGTCGAAAGCGACGTCCATCGCGATTCATTCGAGGAAACGGTCGAAAAGCTGCGCTTTCTATTGACGGATGCGGTCACGCGCCAACTCATTTCCGATGTGCCGGTCTGCACCTTCCTTTCTGGCGGGGTCGATTCGAGCGCCATTACGGCGATTGCCGCCAATGCCTTTGCGACAGCTGGAAAAGGGCCGCTGCACACCTACTCGATCGATTATGAAGGAAACGACCAGTATTTCAAAGCCAACGATTTTCAACCAAACACGGATGCGCCATTTATCGAACAGGTGTCAAACAAATTTCAAACGGTTCATCATCGCTGTGTGATCACGCAAGAAGAACTGTTCCGCCATTTGCATGAAGCCGTCATCGTCCGCGACGTTCCAGGCATGGCCGATGTCGATTCTTCGCTTCTTTGGTTTTGCAAACAAATTCGCAACCGGTTTGTCGTCAGCTTATCAGGGGAGTGCGCCGATGAAATTTTCGGCGGCTATCCATGGTTTCATCGGCCGGACGATTTGTCTCGGAAAGGATTTCCGTGGATGCGTTCGGTCGACGCGCGCATGGGTCTATTAAAAGATGAGTGGCGACAAAAGCTTCGCCTTGACGACTATGTGCAAATGCGTTATGAACAAACGCTTGCTGAAGTGCCGCGTCTCGAGGGGGAAAGCGCCGAGGAGGCGAAGCGGCGTGAGCTGTTTTACTTAAATATGATTTGGTTTATGACGACACTGCTTGACCGGAAAGACCGGATGAGCATGGGAGCAAGCTTGGAAGTGCGCGTGCCGTTCGCTGACCATCGCATTGTCGAATACGTTTGGAACATTCCGTGGGATATGAAAATGTATGGAGGACGAGAAAAAGGCCTTTTGCGAAAAGCGCTCGAGGGATTGCTTCCCGAAGAGGTGCTCTACCGGAAAAAAAGCCCCTATCCGAAAACGCACCATCCTCTATATACGAAACTTGTCAAGCAATGGCTTGAGCAGTTGCTCCATGACCGCTCTTCGGTTTTGCACGAGTTTTTCGACCGGGAAAAATTGTTGGCGCTCATTGAAACAGAAGGGAAGTCGTTCCAAGTGCCGTGGTTTGGGCAGCTCATGACCGGTCCGCAGCTGCTCGCTTACCTTGGCCAAGTGCACGTTTGGTTTGATCATTACGGCATTCGCATTAAAGAATAAGAGCTGCGCCTACGCGCAGCTCTTATTCGATTTGGCGGCGCTACGCCATTTTTGCTTGTGGTACCATCGTTTTTTTCATCCAGACGCGCGACCGCCAGCGCCAAAGCATCAACAGTCCGCGAAGCCATTCGTCGGCGATGAACGACAGCCAAATGCCGACGAGGCCAAATCCGAGGGCGATGCCAAATACGTAAGCAATGGTCACGCCGACGCCCCACATCGACAAAATGCCCATATAGACAGGGAATTGCACATCGCCAGCGGCACGAAGCGAGCTGATAATCACTAAATTAAATGAGCGCCCCGGTTCAAGGATAATCGTTAACAGCAACAGTTTGCGGCCAAGAACAATCATTGAGCGGTCATCGGTAAAGAGCGACAGCAACGGTTCGGCAAACCAATAGGCGGCTGCGGCCAGCAACACTGAGATGGCGATGGCGCTGTACAAACTTTTCAAGCAGCGGGCGTAGGCTTCCTCGTATCGCCCGGCCCCGACGAAGTGGCCGACGAGAATTTGCGTTCCTTGGCTGACGGCGATGCCGAATAAAAACACAAACATCATAATGTTTTGCGTGTATACACGGACGGTCAATGCCTCAGCGCCAAGCCATGTAATGAAATACGTAATGACCATTTGCGCCGTATTGTACGAAAGATGTTCCCCGGCTGCCGGAACACCGATTTTCAGCAGTGAGCGCAAATAGTGAAACGGAAGGCGGCGAAACGCCCTTGGTGCGAGCGAAATGTTTGTTCGTTTGCGCAACAAAGCAAGAAGTGCGAGAAAGGCCATGCCACGGCTGGCGGCGGTCGATATAGCAGCCCCTTGGATGCCGAGGGCGGGCAGGCCAAACAAGCCAAAAATGAGGACCGCGTTGCTGATGACGTGCAAAACGTTCATGCCAACCGCCACATACATCGTGTCACGGGTGAAGCCATAGCTTTTCAAAATGGCGCCGACCGTCATCATCAGCGCTTGGATGAACAAAAATCCACCGACAATCGCCAAATAATGGGTTCCTTCATCGAGCAGCTCGGCGGGCAAATCCATCATTCGCAAAATCGGCTCGCTGAATGCGGCGAGAATGGCGCTTAACAACAATCCGAACAACAAATTGGCCACGAGGGATACAAGCGATACGTCAACGGCTTCTTGCTCTCGGCGGGCGCCTAAGTATTGGGCGACAAGCACGGCGGTCGCCAAGGCAACGAAGTTGAACAGCACGATCGTTAACGCGATGATTTGGTTCGCCACCCCGACGGCAGCAACCGCGTGATCTGAATACTGGCTGAGCATCAGTGTATCGGCGTTGCCCATCACCATATAGAGCAGCGTTTCAATAAAAATTGGCCACGTCAAGGAAAACAGTGACCGCGTTTTGGCCTCATGGCGCATGTTGAGACAACTCCTTTTTCTTATTCCGACTTGAACGATATATTCAGTTTAGCTAGTTTGTTGCATAATGGAAAGAGAAAGAAGCGATTTTGCTTGCACATTTCCGACAAAAGAGGGGAGAGGCCGATGGATACGGTCACATTTTCCATGCCGCCGCTGCCGGTGTTCATCAAAGGGGCGGAAAGTGTATTTCTGGAAGGAAAGAAGCATTTCCGCCGCACATTTTCCGTCTTTGATTTGCTTTACGTGAAACGAGGCTGTTTGTATATGACAGAAAACGGGCGCGAGTTTGCGGTTGGCAGTGGACACTATTTGTTGTTGATTCCGGGAAGGGAACATTACGGACACCGCCCATGCGAAGAACGGACGGAGCTGGTTTGGCTTCATTTTTTGCTGCCAGACTTTGCGGTTGTTTCCGATTGGGGTGTCAGCCGGCAGATCGTGATCGAAAAGGAGGCGACATACACCGAGCCGATCCAATACCGGCTCTCCATCCGTCAATATGGCGAAGTCAAGCAGCGCGAGCGGGTGGAACAGCTGCTAAGTCAAATCGTGGAACAAAACATTCGGCGGGATATCGATCAGCCACTCCGGCAGCTGCTGTTGTTCATCGAATTCCTTTGGCACTTGCAAAAACAAGAGCTTTCCGTGCCGAGTGCGTCTGAACAGATCAGCGCCGCGGTGGTTGCGTATATCGAGAAACATTTCAGCGAGACGATTACACTGGACATGCTCGCACAGGAGCTCCGATTCCACCCGGACTACATCACACGCTGCATGCAAAAAACGATGGGCATGGGATTTAGCCGCTACTTGGCGCATTATCGGTTGTCAAAGGCAAAGCAATGGTTGGCGGAGACGAACGAGACGATTGAGGCGATCGCCAAGCGGGTTGGCATTGACGATGGCGCCTACTTTTCGCGCCTGTTTAAAAAGGTGGAAGGAATCACGCCGACCGAATATCGGCGCATGGCGCGGCGTAATTGACCTTCTTCTATGCCGGTGGTATAGATGGGGACGGTCAGCAAAAGATCAAATCGGTGCAGCTTGTCCTCTGCACCGGCAACCGATATGTTTGTCCGTAACCGCCCGCTCAGTCGCCTTACCAGCTTTCGACCGCGTAAAGCACAAACCCGTACGGCGGCAAGGAGACGCAAAGTGTTTCCGCCTCTGCAGCGAATCGCTCCCCTGTCAGAAGGTTGACCAGCCATTTTCCACGCGCATCGATCGGCATGGGAATTTCTGCTGCTTCGTTGCTCCGGTTGATGATGATCATGACCGTTTCATTGCCATCCGTTTTTTTATAAACAAGATGGTTCGCTTCATCATCGGCGGCGAGAAAAGCGACATCGCCGCGTCGAAGCGCCCGATATTGCTTGCGAAGAGCGATCAGTTGCTTGACATGTTCATACAGTTCTTTGTTTTGCTTCTCTGGATCCCACACCATACATTTCCGGCACTCCGGATCGTTTCCGCCCGTCATGCCGATCTCATCGCCATAGTAAATGCACGGCGAACCGGTGAACGTCAGCTGGAACAAAAACAACAACTTCGCTTTGCGGACGTCGCCGCCGCAAACCGTAAGCAGCCTTGGTGTATCATGGCTGCCAAGCAAGTTGAATGCCGCTTCGTTCACCTGTTTCGGATACGAATGAAGCAACCGGACCATGATATCGGCAAACTGGCGGGCGCTGATTTCCTCTTTCGCGAAAAAGCGAAGCGCTCCGTCCGTGAACGGGTAGTTCATGACGGCGTCAAATTGGTCGCCGCGCAGCCACGGCATGGCGTCATGCCAAATCTCGCCGAGAATGTACACATCGGGCTTTAGCGCCTTCACTGCCTGCCGGAATTCGCGCCAAAATTGATGATCGATTTCGTTTGCCACATCGAGCCGCCAGCCGTCAATATCAAACTCGCGAATCCAGTATGTCGCGACATCAAGCAAGTAGCGCTTCACTTCCGGATGAGCGGTGTTGAGTTTCGGCATGTGCGGCACGAACGCAAATGTGTCGTAGTTCGGGCGCGGCTCGGTTTGGAGCGGAAACTCGCGAATATGGAACCAATCTTTATACCGAGAGGCTGCGCCGTTTTTCAACACATCTTGAAACGGGGCAAACTCATAGCCGCAATGGTTGAAGACTGCATCGAGCATGACGCGGATCCCTTTTTCATGGCAGCGCTTGACAAGTGTTTTCAACGTCTCTTTGTCCCCAAAGTGCGGGTCGATTTCAAAATAATCAGCGGTGTCGTATTTATGGTTCGACGGCGCGCGGAAAATCGGCGTCAAGTAAAGGCCGGTGATGCCAAGGTCAGCCAAGTAATCGAGATGGTCGATAATTCCTTGCAAATCCCCCCCAAAAAAACTTGTCGGCGTTGGGTCTTCGCTTCCCCACGGCCGCGCTCCTTCCGGACTGATGGCCGGGTTGCCGTTGGCGAACCGCTCAGGGAAAATTTGATACCATACGGTGTCTTTTACCCAGCCCGGCGCTTGGAACAGGTCGACACGATGAAGAAAGGGGAAGCAAAAGTAGTAAGCGATGTCGTCGCTCGGAGCTTCATGGTAAAATCCTTTTTCCGTATAGACCAGTTGTTCGCCCCCAGCTCGAAGCACAAACCCATAGCGCAGCCGCCGATATGGCGGTCTGACCTCGGCGAACCAATAGTCAAATCGTTCGTCGCTTCCCGTTTTCTGCATCGGCATCGTTTGAAACTGCCAGGCGCCGTCTTGCCACTCGTACGGGTCGCCGTGCAACAGCTCCACCCGATCAACATCATCTTTTTTTGTCTGAAGCCGAAGATGAAGCGTTTCGCCATCATAGGCATAGGCGAAGTTGTCAGTCGGGCGGTGGTGAATGGCTTCTTTTTGCATCATCGTTCCCCCTCTTGAATCCAATTTGGGTGAAAGCAATCGTTTGCATGATAGACTTCCGTTAAACAAAGCGTACACCAATGTAAAAAAAAGTCAAAATTTCATAAAAAATAAGCTTGTAAAATGAAAAATAGACGATATAATAGAAGTTGAAAGGTGCAATCGTTTTCATTGGAGTGATTGCGATTTTAATGCTAATGCGCAAACGGTTTCGCTACGGTTGCACTGAAAAAGAGTGGATCAAAAGAGGAGTGAGAGCATGAAGAAAACATTGTCTTTGTTTCTCATGGCTGTGCTGCTCGTGGGCGTGCTCGCTGCCTGCGGACCGAAACGGGATGTTCAACAGCCGAAAGAAAGTCAAGGAACGACCGAAAAGGCGGAAAAACCAGACAAACTAGTCGTTTGGGTGAACGACGACGAAAAGCAGAAACAAGCATTAAAAGATATTTTCCAAAAGTACACAGAAAAAACCGGAATCAAAATCGAGATGGTTGCGGTCAGCATGCTCGATCAAACGAAAAAACTAGCGCTCGACGGACCGGCTGGCAAAGGGCCGGATGTGTTCTACCAGCCGCATGACCGCATCGGCGACATTGTGCTGCAAGGATTGGCCGATCCAGTCGACCTTGGCGATGCGAAAGGCGAGTACAGTCCGACAGCCATCAAGGCGGTCACCTATGACGGAAAGACGTATGGCGTGCCGATGGTCGTTGAAACATACGGCGTGTTCTACAATAAAAATTTAGTGCCGGAAGCGCCGAAAACGCTGGATGACTTGATGAAGATCGCCAAGGAAAAAACGAATGCGGCCAAAGACCAATACGGCTTTTTAATGGAAGCGACGAATTTCTATTTCGTTTATCCGTTCTTCGCCGGATACGGCGGCTATGTGTTTAAAAATGAAAACGGCAAATACGACATAAGCGACATTGGGCTCGCGAATGATGGAGCCGTCAAAGGAGCCGAGCTCGTCCAATCGTGGTTTAAAAACGGCTACATTCCGAAAGAAATCACCGGCGATATTATGAACGGGCTGTTTACGAAAGGAAATGTGGCGGTTGCCATCACCGGACCATGGAACATCGCGTCGTATAAAGAAGCGTTGGGCGACAAATTAGCGACCGCACCGTTGCCGGTCTTAGACAACGGCGAGCATCCGAAATCGTTTGTCGGCGTGAAAACATGGATGTTATCAGCCTATTCGAAAAACAAAGAATGGGCGGTCGACTTCATGAAGTTTGTCACGAACGAAGAAAATTCGCTTCATTACTATGAAATGGCGGGCGAAATGCCGGCGAACGAAAAAGCGTTGACGAATGAGAAAATTACGAACGACCCGCTGATCGCCGGTTTTGCGGAGCAAATCCAATACGGCGAGCCGATGCCGAACGTGCCGGAAATGTCGCAAGTGTGGGAGCCGATGAGCAATGCGTTGCAATTTATCGCGAAAGGCGAAAACCCGAAAGCGGTGCTCGGTGAGGCAGTGAAAACGATTCAAGATAAAATCGCTGCCAGCGGCGCTGGAAAATAACGAGTGATGTCGCGGTGGATAGGATCAGCCCTATCCACTATTCTTATCCATATGATAGGGGGGATTGGAATGCCGGAAGCAAACGTCCGCCATCGGCCGGCGGTGGCGATGGCGCTGTCTTTGTTGTTTGCCGGCCTTGGGCAGTTGTACAACCGCCGGTATGTCAAAGGCATCTTGTTCATCATCATTGAAGCTTCGTTTTTGCTGACGTTTTATAACTTTTTGAACATCGGGCTGTGGGGACTCGTCACGCTTGGCGAAATTCCGATGGTTGATCATTCGATTTTTCTCTTGATTCAAGGATTGGTTTCGGTCATCATCATCGTGTTTGCGGCCGCCCTGCATATTGCGAACATCATTGATGCGCGCAACGACGCCCGCCGCCGGCAAAGGGGCGAACCGTTTCCGTCGCTGTGGGAATCGTGCCGCAACGCTTGGGATAAAGGATTTCCGTACATCTTTGTTACGCCCGGGCTTGTGATGCTGTTGTTTATCGTCGTGCTGCCGCTGTTGTTTATGGTGTCGCTCGCATTTACCGACTACAACTTGTACCACTCGCCGCCACGGCATTTGCTGAATTGGGTTGGATTGGAAAACTTCAAAAACTTAGTGTCAATTCCGATTTGGAAAAGCACGTTTTTTAGCGTTCTCGCCTGGACGATCGTTTGGACCGTGGTGGCGACAACGGCGCAAATCGCCCTTGGCCTGTTTTTGGCGCTCCTTGTCAACGACCCGCGCATCAAGTTCAAGCGGTTCATCCGCACGGTGTTGATTTTGCCGTGGGCCGTGCCATCGTTTGTCACGATTTTGGTGTTTGCGGCGATGTTCAACGACAAATTCGGAGCCATCAACCGCGAAGTGTTGAGTTTGTTTGGGGTGTCGATCCCGTGGATGACCGATCCGTTTTGGACGAAAGTGGCGCTTATTTTGATTCAAACGTGGCTTGGCTTCCCGTTCGTCTTTGCGTTGTTTACCGGCGTTTTGCAAAGCATTTCCCGCGACTGGTACGAAGCGGCCGACATCGACGGAGCGACGCGCTGGCAAAAGTTCAAATCGATCACGCTGCCGCACGTCTTGTATGCGACGGCGCCGCTGTTGATTATGCAATACGCCGGCAATTTCAACAACTTTAACATCATCTATTTGTTCAACGACGGGGGGCCTGCGGTGCGCGGGAAAAACGCCGGTGGAACGGACATTCTCATTTCATGGGTGTACGATTTGACGTTCACGACGAACAACTACAACATGGCGGCGGCGATCTCGCTCATCATCGGCTTGATCGTCAGCGGGTTTGCCATTTACCAGTTCCGGCGCACCCGTTCCTTTAAAGAGGAGGGGAACATTTGATGAACCGCAAATGGAAATCACGCGTGGAAGTAGCGCTTATTTATTTGTTTATCGCCTTCATGTTTGTCGTCATCGCCTATCCGCTCCTTTGGACGATCAGCATGTCGCTCAATCCAGGAACGAGCCTGTATTCGGCGTCGCTCATCCCGGAGAAGTGGTCGTTTGAGCACTATAAGTGGTTGTTTACCAATCCGAACAGCGATTATTTGCTTTGGTATAAAAACAGCTTGTTTGTTGCGGCGGCCAATGCGGCGTTGTCCGTCTTGTTTACGGCGCTCATCGCCTATGCGTTTTCGCGCTACCAATTCGTCGGGCGGAAAACGGGGCTGTATTTGTTTTTAGTGTTGCAAATGTTTCCGTCGCTCATGGCGATGGTCGCGCTCTATATTTTGCTCAATATGCTCAATTTGCTCGATTCGCTTTGGGGGCTCATTCTCATTTACGTCGGCGGGCAAATTCCGTTTAACGCGTGGCTGGTCAAAGGCTACTTTGACACGATCCCGCGCGAGCTGGATGAGGCGGCGCGCATCGACGGCGCCGGGCATTTCGGCGTCTTTTTCCGCATTATGCTGCCCTTAGCCAAGCCAATTTTGGCCGTTGTCGCGTTGTTCAACTTTATGGCGCCGTTCACCGACTTTTTGCTGCCGTCGATCGTGTTGCGCGACCCGGACAAATTTACGCTGGCGGTCGGGCTGTTTAACTTCATCAGCGACCGGTTTGCGAACAACTTCACCCGCTTTGCCGCCGGCTCGATTTTGATTGCCGCGCCGATCGCCGTCGTCTTTTTGTTCCTGCAGCGGTATTTGATTTCCGGCTTAACGGCCGGTGGCACAAAAGGGTAAGAACCGCTGTCATAGAATAGTGGGCTTACCCGTTTCCGAATGAGCAAATGAATCGGGAAGGGAGGAATGGAAATGGGGAACCGGCTCTTTATGCTGCTCGTCCTTCCGTTCCTTCTTTTTTATGCCTGGCCGGTGCAGGCGGCGGAGAAAGAAGAACGGACGTGGCAAGATGAAGCGATTTATTTCATTATGGTCGACCGGTTTAACAATATGGATCCGACGAATGACAAGGGCGTCAATGTCAACGATCCGAAAGGGTATTTCGGCGGCGACTTGAAAGGGGTGACGGCGAAACTCGATTACATCAAGGAGATGGGATTTACGGCCATTTGGCTGACGCCGATTTTCGAAAACATGCCGGGCGGATACCACGGGTATTGGATCAAAGATTTTTATCGCGTCGATCCGCATTTCGGCACGCTGGATGATTTGAAGACGCTTGTCAAAGAAGCGCACAAGCGCCATATGAAAGTCATCTTGGACTTTGTCGCCAACCATGTCGGCTACGACCATCCATGGCTTCGCGACCCGGCGAAAAAAGATTGGTTCCATCCGAAAAAAGAGATTTTCGACTGGAATGATCAAACACAACTAGAAAACGGATGGGTGTATGGGCTGCCGGATTTAGCGCAGGAAAATCCAGAAGTCAAGAAATATTTAATCGATGCGGCCAAATGGTGGATCAAAGAAACGGACATTGACGGCTATCGCCTCGATACGGTGCGCCATGTGCCAAAATCATTTTGGCAGGAGTTTGCCAAAGAAGTGAAATCGGTGAAACAAGACTTTTTCCTTCTTGGCGAAGTGTGGAGCGACGATCCGCGCTATATTGCCGAGTACGGCCAATACGGCATCGACGGTTTTGTCGATTATCCGCTGTATGGCGCGGTGAAGCAGTCGCTTGCTAGGCGCGATGCATCGCTCCGGCCGTTGTATGACGTCTGGGAATACTACAAAACGTTTTACGACCGCCCGTACTTGCTCGGGACGTTTTTGGACAATCACGATAACGTGCGGTTTACGAAACTTTCGATTGACAACCGCAACAATCCGATTTCACGCATCAAGCTGGCGATGACGTATTTGTTCACCGCCCCCGGCATCCCGATCATGTATTACGGAACGGAAATCGCCATGAACGGCGGCGAAGACCCGGACAACCGCCGCTTGATGGATTTCCGCGCCGATCCGGAGATCATTGATTACTTGAAAAAAATTGGCCCGCTCCGCCAACAGCTGCCGTCTTTGCGGCGCGGCGATTTTACGCTCCTGTATGAAAAAGACGGCATGGCGGTGTGGAAACGGCAATATGAGATGAAACAACGGTTATCGCCATCAACAACACGGGCAAAACGCAGCACGTTCACCTAACGAACGACCAACTGCCAAAAAACAAGGAACTGCGCGGCTTTTTATTGGACGATCTCGTCCGCGGCGATGGCGACGGATACGATCTTGTGCTCGACCGCGAAACGGCGGAAGTGTACAAACTGCGGGAAAAAACAGGGATCAACGTTTCGTTTATCGCCGCCATCGTATCGGTTTGCGTGTTGTTTCTTTTGTTTTTGTATTTGGTGAAAAAACGGGCGAAGCGGATGCCGGAATAGAGGGAAAGGAGGGACCTTATGACCGTTACGATTAAAGACGTAGCGAAACGAGCGAACGTTGCGCCGTCAACCGTCTCGCGCGTCATCGCCGACAGCCCGCGCATCAGCGAGAAGACGAAACAGCGGGTGCGCGAAGCGATGAAAGAGCTCGGCTATCACCCGAACTTTATTGCTCGCAGCCTCGCGAGCCAAATGACGCAAGTGATCGGCATCGTCATGCCGAGCTCCGCCGACCAAGCGCTGCAAAACCCGTTTTTCCCGGAAGTCATCCGCGGCATCAGCAAAGCCGCCCATGAAAAGCGATATGCTTTGCAAATGTCGACCGGAGAGAAAGAGAACGACATTTACGAGCGAGTCGTGGAGATGCTGCAAGGACGGCGCGTCGACGGCGTTATTTTGCTTTACTCACGGCAAAACGATAAGCTCATGAAGTACTTGTTAAAGCATGGCTTTCCGTTCGTCGTCATCGGCAAACCGCACCAAAAAGCGGAACAAGTGACCCATGTCGACAACGACAACATCCAGGCGGGGAAAGATGCGGCAAACTGGTTGATCGCTCGCGGGCACGAACGCATCGCGTTTGTCGGCGGCAATCCGCAATATTTGGTGACCGTCGACCGCCAAACCGGCTACGCCGCGGCCTTGCAGGAGGCGGGGCTTCCGTACCGGCCGGAATACGTCGTCCATGAAGAATTTTTGCAGGAAGGCGGCCAAGAGGCGATGAAGGAGCTTCTTTCGTTGCCTGAGCCGCCGACCGGGCTTGTCGTCGCCGATGATCTCATGGCGCTCGGCATCTTGAAAACGCTTGATGAAATGGGGCTTGGCGTCCCGGAAGATGTTTCGATCGTCAGCTTCAACAACACGCTGCTCGCCGAAATGTCGCGTCCGCCGCTCACGTCGGTTGACATCGGCATTTTTCAGCTCGGCTACGAAGCGGCGAAAAGTTTAATGGAGAAAATCACCAACCCGAATGAACCGATCAAACGCATCATCATCCCGCACCGGCTCGTGGAACGGGGGTCGTGTGCACAGCGTTAGAAAGAAGCGGTGTTGGCAAAGAGACGTCCGTCGTATTGGCGGGCGTTTTTTTGTTTTCGAGCATGTTGGAAGTGAAAGTGAGTGGATCGGGAACGGTTGAGTCCGTAACGAGCACGGACATTCAAGCTGACGGCAGCAAAGAAGTGGATGAAGTGCTCGTTTCCGAAGGGGAAACCGTGACGAAGGGGGAAGACCTCATTACATTTACTGATGGCAGCGATCCGATTGAAGCGCCAGCAGCTGGAACGATCACCTCGCTCGACGTGGAAGAAGGAGACCGCGTCAATGACGGACAAGTCGTCGCCCATCTCACCAATTACAGCGATTTGCAAGTAAAAGTGCAAGTGGATGAGCTTGATATTCCAAAAGTGAAGGTCGGACAAACCGCTGCGATTAAGATCAACGCTTTTCCTGAGGCGACATATACCGGAAAGGTCACCTCCATCGCCAAAGAAGGGACGGTTTCGAACGGTGTGTCGACTTTCGATGTGACGGTGCACATCGATAAACCGACGAATGTGAAAATCGGCATGACAGCGGAAGTAAGCATTTTAGTCGAAAAGAAAGATAATGAGTTGTATGTTCCGATCGAAGCGGTTCACACGATGAATGACGAAAAGTTCGTGCTTGTCGTCCAACAGTCGGCGGACGGGAGCAGCACGGCTGTGCGCCAAACGGTGAAAACCGGCATTAGCAATGAAGACAACATTGAAATTACCGATGGATTGAGCGAAGGGCAAATCGTGCAGCTGCCGAGCGTTTCCACTTCCTCCAGTACGAATAATCCAGGGCGGCAAGAAAGAATGATGTGCTCACCTTGGCGCGTTCAGACTCGAATCAGTTGGAAATGCAAAAAGAAGCGTTTCGGCTGGATGAATTGGTCCGCTACATTGGCGAATAGTACAGCGAGATCGCTTCGTACCAGCAGAAAACGATGAGCGTCGAAGCGCAAATCCCTATTGAGTGGGTGGGCGACCGTGAACGCATCCATCAATTGATCGTCATTTTGCTTGACAATGTCTTGAAATATACGACGGAAGATGGGAGAAAAGCGACGCTCATATCGCCGGACATAAACAGAGACGAAACGAAGCGAAGCCGGAGTACATCCTCAATGTCGAAGTCGGACATTATGAGGTGAAGGCGGTGAAACAAGCGGCACAGTCAGCGTCGGCTGAAGATTGAAAAAGGGAAATGAAAAAGAGCTCCTCTTTTCGCTCATGGCATTGGCGTTGAGAGGAGCTGAATGCGGTTATGGTTTTATGTTGCTTGGAATGCTGGGTGTTCCGTACGTATGGAATGTTTCCGCATTGCGGTAGCTGGTGTTTGTACAATGGGGACGCAAAGTTTGTTGAATACATTTGTCTCGCAATATTATCCCGCCCCATGTCCGCTCTACGGGCGTTGGATTGGCCAATGGCGTCGGTCGCTTAGGAGGAATGGTTGGCCCGACGCTTGGCGGGGCGCTGCTAGGAATGAAAGCCCCCATTTTCATGTGCTTTGTTGCTTTTGCGCTGCCAGGCGTTATCGCTTCTTTGGCTGTTCTTTGCGTGCGCAAGAAAAAACGAGACATAGCGGTTGCTGGGCAAGAGGCGGAAACGCTCTTCACATGAGATGGTGAATAGAAAACATGCAGTGGCATTCCCCGAACTATTGACTGCTTAAAACAGAGGGGGAAGCCGCGGAGGCATTTTTAGGTTCAACGATCTACCTTTAGTGAACCTTTAACGTGAAAAAAATCCACCCCATTCCGGGGCGGACTGAGAGAAGAGGGGCACCTTGCAAAGAAGTGGAGGAACATCGTAGCTTTATCGTATCGGTTTTTTTACAATGATTCTATATTTTTGTAAGAAAAGATAACGAAGTTTTGTCAAAAAGGATTGACCGCAGCGGCTGAGATGGTCAGCCGCTGACGAATTTTCCGCCATCGACGTGCAGCATTTGCCCGGTCATGTACGACGACTCATCGCTCGCCAAAAAGACGTAGCACGGGGCGACTTCGCTCGGCTGGCCGGGCCGTTTCATCGGCGTGTTGGCGCCGAATGTGGCGACTTGCTCGCTTTTGAACGTCGACGGGATGAGCGGCGTCCAAATCGGGCCTGGGGCGACGCCATTGACGCGGATGCCTTGCCCAACGAGCGCTTTGGCGAGCGACCGGGTGAAGGCGACGATCGCGCCTTTTGTCGCCGAGTAGTCGATGAGCTGCTCATTTCCTTCGTAGGCGGTGACCGAAGCGGTGTTGATAATGGCGCTTCCGTTCTTTAAGTGCGGGAGCGCCGCTTTCGTTAGGAAAAAGCAGCCGAATACGTTCGTGCGAAACGTTTTTTCCAGCTGCGCGGCGGTGATGTTGAGAAAGTTCGGCTGCGGGTGCTGTTCAGCGGCGTTATTGACGACGATATCGAGCTTGCCGAACGCTTCGATTGTTTGTTTCACCGCTTCTTTGCAAAACTCTTCATCCCCGATGTCTCCCGCCATCGCCAGGCACCGTCTTCCTTCCTGTTCGACAAGCCGTTTCGTTTCCTCGGCGTCTTCATGTTCGTTGAGATAGATGATCGCCACATCGGCGCCTTCTTTGGCGAAATGAACCGCCACCGCTCGACCGATGCCGCTGTCGCCGCCGCTGATGATGGCGGTTTTGTTTTTGAGCTTGCCGCTTCCTTTATAGGTGTCTTTGATGGTGACCGGCTGCGGGTTCATCTCCGTTTGCAGGCCGGGCTGACGCGTCTGGTGCTGCGGGGGCAGCGTCGTTTGTTGCTTTGTGACCATGTTTGTTCCTCCTTAGCATGTATTGTCATCGTTAGTATGGGACGGAGGAGGGGAATTATGTGTGAAGAGGGGATGGACCACGAACAATGAATAAGCCGTTGGTCATCTTTTTTTCGCCCACGTTTCAATCCACATTGCGATTTCCTCAATCGATGGTTTATCGGTCACGACTTTCACGGTATATTCTTCTGCTTCTTTTTCCGGAGCGGCGAGGAGATAACCGTTTAGCCAAAGAAACTGTTTCATGGCGGCAAAGCCTGTTCGTTTATTGGCATTGTGAAACGGATGGTTTTGGCAGAGGCTGGCGTATAACGCTGCCGCCTTCAGCCAAAGGGTTGGATAAGCGTCCTGTCCGAAAGCGCTTTGTTTCGGGCGGTTGACCGCGCTGTTCAACAGCTCTGGAAATTTTACGCCTTTTTGTTCCTCTGGAGTGTATTTTTCGATCAACAAGGCATTGAGGAAGATGATCTCTTTTTCGGTCAAAAAACGAGTCATATCTGTTTTCGCCTACTTTTTTGCCAAATTTCGGAGGGTGTTGTCGTAATTCGCAAATAAGTCTTTGAGACCATCGACAAAATCTTGGCCGAAGTCGTCTAGGATGCTGTAGTCGATGGGTGAGTATTTGCTGATGACCACTTTTCCATCTGCTTCGAGGCGAAATTGAATTTCATCTCCTTGTTTTGCCTTCAAATGGTCCAACACTTCCTGGGGAAGAGTGATTCCTAGACTGTTCCCTACTTTCGTTATTTTTCGTTCCATTGGTTTCACCACCGTACTCATATCGATTCTCCTTCCATACTATTTTATTCATGGTTATAACAAGTTATAACAATTATAATAAAAAAAGATAGTTGAGTCCATCGTTCGATGATCGGTTTGTCAGAAAAATTAGGAAAACGAGCCGGCCTATTCGCCAGCTCGTTTCCTGCTTATAACACATTGAAATACCGCGCTTCCGGATGGGCGAAGACGATCGCCGAAACCGATGCTTCGGGTTCCATCATATAGCCGTCGGTGAGGCGGATGCCGATGTCTTCTGGATGAAGCAGACGGAACAGTTTCTCCTGGTCTTCCAAGTTCGGACAGGCCGGGTAGCCGAACGAGTAGCGCTGGCCCTGGTATTTGGCGGCGAAGCGCTCTTCCATCGTGAAATCCGGGTCGTCCGGGAAGCCCCAGCGGTCGCGCATAATTTGATGGATTCGTTCGGCGAACCCTTCGGCAATCTCGAGCGCCAACGCTTGGATGGCATGGCTTTTCAAAAATTCGCCTTCTTCCTTCCAGCGCTGGGCGAGTTCGTGGACGCCATGCCCGGCCGTGACGGCGAACAAGCCGACGTAATCCATTTCGCCGCTTTCTTTCGATTTCAAATAATCGGCGAGGCAAAGATACGGCGCCCGCGGTTGGCGCGGGAAGTCGAACGTCTCGAGCACGGTTTTGCGATCAACCGGATCGTAAACGTAGACGCGGTTGCCGTCGCTTTGTGCAGGGAAGAAGCGGTAGACGCCGGCGGGCTGAATCCAGCCGCGTTCTTTCGCTTCGGCAACGAGTTCGTCGACGACCGCTTTTAACGCCAACGCTTTTTCGTCTTTCTCTTCAAGCAGCCGTTTCACTTTTCCTTTCAAGCCGAGGTGGTGGCCGAGCACCATTTGCCAGTTGACGTACGGCAAAATGTGGTCAAGCGGCACGTTTCGCAGCACGTGGCGCTCGAGATCGGCCGGGATGTAGACGGGAACGTCGGTCGAGACGTTCGATTTGACCGTTGCGGCAACGGCTGTTGGCCGCGTCGGCTCGCTTTCGGCCGTTTCTTTTTTCTTGTAGTCAATCTCGCCCTGCTGGATTTGGTTGGCAAGGGCAAGCCCGTCCATGGCGTCTTTCGCGTACAGGACGACGCCGTCGTATTCGGGTGCGATTTTGTTTTCGGTAAATTTGCGCGTCAAGGCGGCGCCGCCGACTAAAATGGGCGTTGAGATGCCGGCTTGCCGCAAATCTTGGGCGGTGACGACCATCTGTTGGGCCGATTTGACAAGCAAGCCCGACAACCCGATGATGTCGGGCTGATGTTCGCGCACCGCTTCAATGAGTTGCTGCGGAGCGACTTTAATGCCGAGGTCGATCACCTCGTTGCCGTTGTTGCTTAAAATGATGTCGACCAAGTTTTTGCCGATATCATGCACATCGCCTTTGACGGTGGCGAGAATGACTTTTCCTTTTGTGCTTCCTTCTTTCTTTTCCATATACGGCTCTAAAAAGGCGACCGCTGCTTTCATCACTTCCGCGCTTTGCAATACTTCAGCGACGATGAGCTGGTTGTTGTTGAACAGCCGCCCGACTTCATCCATGCCGGCCATAAGCGGACCGTTGATGATCGACAGCGGATCGGAGTAGGTCTCAAGCGCCTTCTCTAAATCGGGAATGAGCCCGTCTTTCGACCCTTCAATGACGTAGCGGGCGAGCCGCTCTTCAAGGCTCAAGTTCTCCTCAGCCGGCTTGGCGGCGGTGATTTTGCTTCGGTAAAATTCGATAAAGGTGTTTAATGTTTCATCGCTCGTGTCAAACAAAAGCGCTTCGGCCATCCGCACTTCCTCTTCCGGAATCGAGGCGAACCGCTCAAGCTTCTCAGTGTTGACGATCGCATAATCGAGCCCAGCTTGCGTGCAACGGTACAAAAAGACGGAGTTGAGCACCTCGCGCCCGGCCGGCGGCAAGCCGAACGAGACGTTGCTGATGCCGAGCATCGTCAAGCAATGAGGCAGCCGCTCTTTAATGAGGCGGATGCCTTTGATCGTTTCATTCGCCGCGCCGATGTATTGCTCATCACCGGTGCCGACCGGGAAGACGAGCGGATCGAAAATGATGTCGCGCGCCGGCACCCCGTAGCGGTTAACGAGCAAGTCATACGAACGCAAGGCAATTTCCAGCTTCCGTTCGGCGGTGACCGCCATCCCTTGTTCATCGATCGTGCCGACGACGACAGCGGCGCCGTATTTGTGCAAGAGAGGAACGACTTTCGCAAACCGCTCCTCGCCGTCTTCCAAGTTGATCGAATTGATGATCGCTTTCCCTTGCGAGTAGGTGAGGGCGCGTTCAATGACGCGCTCGTCGGTCGAATCGATGACAAGCGGCACTTTCACTTTTTTCACGACTTCGCGGACGAACTGTTCCATGTCATGGAGTTCGTCGCGGTCTGGGTCGGCGAGGCAAATGTCGATGACATGGGCGCCGTTTTTCACTTGGGCGCGGGCGATTTCCGCCGCTTCTTCGTATTTCCCTTCGGCGATGAGGCGTTTGAATTTGCGCGAGCCGATCACGTTTGTCCGCTCGCCGACAAAGAGCGGGCGCATCGTTTCATCATAGATGAGCGCCTCGATGCCGGAAACGGCGTGGACATCAAACGAAGACGGGATCGCCCGCGGCGGGAGATCACGCACCGCTTCGGCAATGGCGCGGATATGATCCGGCGTCGTACCGCAACACCCGCCGACGATGTTGATCCATCCCTTTTCGGCAAAGCGGCGGATTTTCTCTGCCAACATCTCCGGCGTTTCATGGTAGCGGCCTTCCTCATCCGGCAGACCGGCGTTCGGGTAGCAGCTGACCGCCGTGTCAGCGAGCGAGGCGAGCGTGCGCAAATGGTCGGTCATAAACTCGGGGCCTGTCGCGCAGTTTAAGCCGACGGCGATCGGCTTCATATGGCGCACCGAGATGAAAAACGCATCGATCGCCTGCCCGGCGAGTGTCGTGCCCATCGGTTCGATCGTGCCGGAAATCATGAGCGGCACGCGGCGACCGACCGCTTCAAACGCCTTCGAAATGCCGAGAAAACCGGCTTTGACATTCAGCGTATCTTGGCACGTCTCGAGTAGGAGAAGGTCGACGCCTCCTAAGAGCAGTCCGCGCGCTTGTTCTTCGTAGGCGGCGACGAGTTCTTCAAACGTTGCGCCGCCTGTCACCGACAACGTTTTCGTCGTCGGCCCCATCGAACCGGCGACAAAGCGCGGCCAGTCCGGGGTGGAGAACGACTCAGCCGTTTGTTTGGCGAGTTTGGCCGCTTCGATGTTCAGCTCAAGCGCCAAATGACCGAGGCCATATTCGTCAAGCACGATGCGTGTCGCTCCGAACGTGTTCGTTTCAATGATATCAGCACCGGCTTCTAGGTACGCTTCATGAATGCGGCGGATGATATGCGGGGCGGTGAGGGTCAAATATTCGTTGCACCCTTCATACGCCTCGCCGCCAAAGTCGGCGGCCGATAGGTTGGCTCTTTGGATCATCGTGCCCATGGCGCCATCGATGACAAGAATTTTTCTTTGCAGCTGCTGTTCTAAGGTGACGTTAGCCATGAACAACCTTCCTTTCTTTGGCGGCCGCTTCTTTTTCGTGAATGTAGCGGACGAGCTCGACTGTCATGTCATAGCGCAAGAACGGCGTGATCAAATAAATGCCGTTAAACAAATCAAACGCAGCGTCAATGAGCGATTTGGCGATAGCGATGCCTTCCTTGGCTGCTTGCACCGGGTCGACGCTGCAGGCGGCCATGCGGGCGCGAATCTCGTCAGAGAGCGTAATGCCCGGCACTTCATGATGCAAAAAGTCGGCGTTGCGCGCGCTCACAAGCGGCATAATGCCGATGTAAATCGGCGTGTCAAGATGCTTGGTTGCTTCGTACACTTCAACGATTTTCTCTTCCGAGTAAATCGGCTGGGTCAAGAAATAGTGGGCGCCGCATTGAATTTTTTTCTCCATTCGCTCAACTGCTTTATCCAAATGGCGGACGTTCGGGTTGAACGCAGCGCCGATCGAGAAGTTCGTTTTTTGCCCAAGCGGTTTGCCCGAGTACGACAGCCCTTCGTTAAACTGGCGGATCAAGCGGATCAAATCGAACGATGATAAATCATACACCGACGTTGCTCCTGGGAAGTCGCCGATTTTCGACGGGTCGCCGGTAATGGCGAGCACGTCGGTGATGCCGAGCGTATGCAAGCCCATCAAATGCGACTGTAAGCCGATCAAATTGCGATCGCGGCATGTAATATGCACAAGCGGGCGGATGCCGAGTTGCTCCTTGATGATCGTGGCGACAGCGGCGTTGCTGATGCGCGGCGTGGCGAGCGAGTTGTCGGCCAACGTCAGCGCATCGATGCCGGCGTCATGGAGCGCTTTCGCCCCAGCAAGAAACTTGTCAATGCCGAGTTGCTTCGGCGGATCTAGCTCCACAATGACCGAGCGGTACGTGCGGGCGAGCTCGGGAAGCGGAGTCGGCGCGGGCCGATCGGCTTGCACCGATACAGATGCCGTGCGCCGCTTCACCGTTTTTTCCGTCACCGGCGTCCGGTCGGCGAGCGCCTTTGCCATTGCCTCAATATGTTTCGGCGTCGTGCCGCAGCACCCGCCGATCAAGCGCACCCCTTGGTCGCGGAACGCTTTGGCTGTTTCCTCGAAATATTCAGCGTTCGTCTCATAGACAAGCCGGCCATCGCGGTAATCCGGGAGGCTCGCATTCGGATACGCCGACAAAAACGCCTGCTTCGGCAGCGGCACTTCCTCGAGCGACCGAAGCATATGATATGGACCGAGACGACAGTTCAGTCCGACGACATCGGCCCCGAGCGCCTCCAGGCGGATAAGGGCGTCCGCGAGCGGCGTGCCATCTTGCAAGACGCCGACTTCATGGAGCGAGACGTGAGCGATAATCGGCAAGTCGGTCTCTTTGCGGGCGATGGCAAGCACCGTCTCCAACTCTTCCAAATCGTAATACGTCTCGAGCAGCACGCCGTCGACTCCTTCAGCCAGCAGGACAAACAGCTGCTCGCGAAACGTCCGTTTCACTTCTTCAAGCGTGACGACGCTTTTGTTTAACGTGCGCAGCCCCCCGATCGTTCCGAGCACGTATGCCCGCCCGTTCGCCGCTTGCCTGGCGAGCCGCACCGCCGCGCGGTTGATGGCCGGCACCTCATCTTCAAGGCCGTAGCGGGCGAGTTTCACATAGTTGGCGCCGTATGTATTCGTCTGAATGACGTCGGCGCCCGCGGCGATATACGCTTCATGAATATGGACGATTTCATCTGGATTGGATAAATTCAATTCTTCAAAACAACGGTCAATGCCGTGCGAATATAAAAGCGTTCCCATCGCCCCGTCGGCGATGAGAATGCGCTCTTTCAACTCATCCAGCAATCCCACGTTCGATTCCCCCGTTTCTCCGTAGTAAAAGAAAAAAGCCTTCTATAAGAAGAAGACTTTTCATTCGCTTCTTCTTATCTTCCAGGCTTCCGCCTGTCTGGATTTAGCACCTTGGCCGCGGGCCAGGTTGCTGAGGGTTCACCGGGCCAGTCCCTCCCCCTCTCTTGATAAGAATGCCGGTATGCAATTGTGCGGTGACGTTTTGATGATTACTATATAATTTAATGTATTTTTCGAAATTATTCAATACGGTGAAGAAGGAAATTTCAAAAGTTAAAGAGATTCAGATAAAAAGAGCGGCTCGCGTCAAGGGCTCGGCGCTTTCCCGCATCGGGGGCAAAACTGCAAATCACGCTGCACATGTTCTCCGCAGTATGGGCAATACTTGTTTGTTTTCTCTTTGCCTCCAAATCGGACGTTCAGTGGGTCGGGCTCTTCCTCGCTGACGACAATGTCCAATAAGGACATGCGTTGTTTTCCCGTCGCATTTTTGTAATGGTAAATTGCTTGAAATACACCGATGGCGATGACGACAAGGCCGAAAAACGGAAAAAAGCGGGCGGCGGGAAACGGCGAGTCCGCGGTGATGGAGAAGGTCATCACCATCCAAAAGATGCCGAACAACACAGCGGCGATGCTGCCGAACAGCCCTTGCATCGACGGGACGCGGCCGGGTTTGATGCTTTTCAAGTGGATTCCTTCTCCATTCGTTTCATGTTGGTTGGGATTATTATACCATATGATGATGTAGGAAACATGGGATGACGTAATAAAAAAGAAGCATTGTATCTCCTCCCTTACCTTGTACTAATCTCTTAAAAGCATCTCTGTTTCATGTCAATAGCACGAAATATGTCGAAATATGTAAAAAAAGATAAAATTATCGAACGATTTCTCTTTTTTTTCCTGAATCCGTGACAGCAGCTCATCAAAAGCACCGGAAAACGTAATCATATCAAGGGTTTAGCCCAGTTTCGGATGTTCACTTATTGAGTGAAAAGCAAAAAGTGTGATATTTGTTGATTTATCAAGCTTTCTCAGCAGT
>NZ_JAFWFM010000118.1:0-13061 GCF_017515625.1 Geobacillus sp. | reverse complement strand
GAACGAAGGCAGAATCATTGGCTGCACCGGTGCGACGCCTTTCATGCGCCGGCCTTTTCGCCGCCGAAGCCGTCAACGTCTATGTATAGAAAAGCAGAAAAGTGTGCACAAATGGTAGTAAACAAGAACAGCTCCTTGGGAGGAGGTGAATGACATGAACAAGACGGAATTGATCAACGCGGTAGCCGAAACAAGCGGTCTTTCCAAAAAAGATGCAACAAAAGCCGTTGATGCGGTATTTGACTCGATTACAGAAGCGTTGCGAAAAGGCGATAAAGTGCAATTAATCGGCTTTGGGAACTTTGAAGTGCGCGAGCGCGCTGCCCGGAAAGGACGCAACCCGCAAACGGGCGAAGAAATGGAAATTCCGGCGAGCAAAGTTCCTGCATTCAAACCGGGTAAAGCGTTAAAAGATGCCGTAAAATAAGCCTACATAGCTGAGGCAGGAGCTAGGAGGAAAGGGCTGGTGTTGCACCGCCCTTCTTTTTTGTTTTTTTTTGCTCTCTATGTTAGAATCGGATTACATGCAGTTTTTCTAATGCAGGAGGATGTTGTTTGCATGCCGGAGATCAATTTTGCGCAAATTGAATATGCAGTCCGCTTGATTTTGGAAGCGATTGGGGAAGACCCAAACCGTGAGGGGCTTGTCGACACGCCGAAACGAGTGGCGAAAATGTACGCCGAGGTGTTCGCCGGACTGCACGAAGACCCCAAGGAGCATTTTCAAACCGTATTCAGCGAGGAACATGAGGAGCTTGTGCTCGTTAAAGATATTCCGTTTTACTCGATGTGCGAGCACCATTTAGTGCCGTTTTTCGGCGTTGCCCACGTCGCCTACATCCCACGGGAAGGAAAAGTAACCGGGCTAAGCAAGCTCGCCCGGGCGGTCGAAGCGGTGGCGCGCCGCCCGCAGCTACAGGAGCGCATTACGGCGACAGTCGCCGATTCGATCGTCGAAGCGCTCGAACCGCACGGGGTGATGGTCGTCGTCGAGGCGGAACATATGTGCATGACGATGCGCGGCGTGAAAAAGCCGGGGGCGAAAACGGTGACAACGGCAGTGCGCGGCGTGTTTGAAACGGATGTTGCCGCCCGTTCGGAAGTGCTTTCGCTCATTAAAGCATAAGGAGGGGGAAAGGATGTATACGAACAGCGACTTTGTTGTCATTAAAGCGCTTGAAGACGGAGTGAACGTCATTGGATTGACGCGCGGGGCGGATACACGGTTCCATCACTCGGAAAAGCTCGATAAAGGCGAAGTGTTGATCGCCCAGTTTACAGAGCACACGTCGGCGATTAAAGTGAGAGGCAAGGCGTATATTCAAACGCGCCATGGCGTCATTGAGTCGGAAGGGAAAAAGTAAGTTGGCAAATGTCTAGCAAACTAGAGCGTTTTCGACAAAATTATGTTATAATGAGTCCGTTATGGTGGTGCGGATATTTTCGGGGACAAGGGTGGTTCATGTGGATGACATCACGGTGAAATTGGCGTCATTGAAAGAACAAATTGAGCAGCTGCTCCATCACCCATATTTGCGCGAGCATTTGCCGGCGCCGGCGATCGATGAAGATCGCCTGCTGCTCTCGCTGTCAATGCTCGATGGCGCTTCAACGGCGCCGAGTGAGGCGGAGCGGTGCATCATCGCCATGATGCTCATGCAGATCGCCCTTGATACCCACGATGAGGTGACAGATGACGGCGGCGACTTGCGGGCGCGGCAGCTTGTCGTCCTGGCCGGCGACTTGTACAGCGGGCTGTACTATGAGTTGTTGGCGCGTTCGGGCGAAACGGCGCTCATCCGCTCGTTCGCCGAGGCGGTCCGCGATATTAACGAGCAAAAAGTGCGGCTTTACGAAAAAAAAGTAGAGCGGATCGAGTCGTTGTTTGCGGCGGTCGGCACGATCGAATCGGCGTTGCTTGTCAAGCTCGCCGACCGCATGGCGGCGCCGCAGTGGGGGCAGTTTGCCTATTCGTATTTGCTGATGCGGCGTCTGCTGCTCGAGCAGGAAGCGTTCATCCGCACGGGAGCTTCGGTGCTCTTTGAGCAAATGGCGCAAATCGCGTTCCCGCGCGCGAAAACGTTGACGAAAGAGCAAAAGCGGCATTTGCTCCGCTTTTGCCGCCGCTATATCGACGGCTGCCGGGAGGCGCTGTTTGCGGCGAAACTGCCGGTCAACGGCCTGCTGCAGCTCCGCGTGGCCGAGCTTTCCGGCGGGTTTCAAGCCATCGCCAAAAAGACGGTGGAAGAAGGGTAGAACGATGCATCAATCGAAAGAAGAGCGAGTCCATCGCGTATTTGAAAACATTTCTGCGCATTATGACCGGATGAACTCCGTCATCAGCTTCCGCCGCCACTTGAAGTGGCGCAAAGACGTGATGCGGCGGATGAATGTGCAAAAAGGCAAAAAAGCGCTCGATGTGTGCTGTGGGACGGCTGACTGGACGATCGCCTTGGCGGAGGCGGTCGGTCCGGAAGGGAAAGTGTACGGCCTTGATTTCAGCGAAAACATGCTGAAAGTCGGCGAACAGAAGGTAAAAGCGCGCGGGTTGCATAATGTGAAGCTCATTCACGGCAATGCGATGCAGCTGCCGTTTCCTGACAATTCGTTCGATTATGTGACGATCGGCTTCGGTTTGCGCAACGTCCCTGACTATATGACCGTGCTTAAGGAAATGCACCGGGTGACGAAGCCGGGCGGCATAACCGTCTGCCTGGAAACGTCGCAGCCGACGCTGTTCGGGTTTCGCCAGCTTTACTATTTTTACTTCCGGTTTATTATGCCGCTATTTGGCAAGCTGCTGGCGAAAAGCTATGAGGAGTACTCGTGGCTGCAGGAATCGGCGCGCGAGTTTCCGGGGCGGGACGAGCTGGCCGAGATGTTCCGCGCCGCCGGTTTTGTCGATGTCGAGGTCAAACCGTACACGTTTGGCGTGGCGGCGATGCACTTGGGCTATAAACGGTGAGTTAAGGTGAACAACATGAAGTTAAAGGCGATGTATTCGTTTTTAAGCGATGATTTAGCGGCGGTCGAAGAGGAGCTTGAGCGGGCGGTTCAGTCGGAATACGGGCCGCTTGGGGAAGCGGCGCTCCATCTGTTGCAGGCGGGCGGAAAGCGGATCCGTCCCGTTTTTGTCTTGCTTGCCGCCCGCTTCGGCCAATATGACCTTGAGCGGATGAAGCATGTTGCCGTTGCGCTCGAGCTCATTCATATGGCTTCGCTCGTCCACGACGATGTGATCGACGACGCCGATTTGCGCCGCGGCCGGCCGACGATCAAGGCGAAATGGAGCAACCGGTTCGCCATGTACACAGGGGATTATTTGTTTGCCCGCTCGCTCGAACGGATGGCGGAGCTCGGCAACCCGCGCGCCCATCAAGTGTTGGCGAAAACGATCGTGGAAGTGTGCCGCGGGGAAATTGAGCAAATTAAAGACAAGTACCGGTTTGATCAGCCGCTGCGCACGTATTTGCGGCGCATCCGTCGGAAAACGGCGCTGCTCATCGCCGCGAGCTGCCAGCTTGGCGCCCTCGCTGCCGGCGCGCCGGAGCCGATTGTGAAGCGGCTGTACTGGTTCGGCCATTATGTCGGCATGTCGTTTCAAATTACCGACGACATTCTCGATTTCACTGGGACGGAGGAACAGCTCGGCAAACCGGCCGGAAGCGACTTGCTACAAGGAAACGTCACCCTTCCTGTGCTGTATGCCTTGAGCGATGAGCGGGTGAAGGCGGCCATTGCAGCTGTCGGTCCGGAAACGGACGTTGCGGAAATGGCGGCGGTCATTTCCGCCATTAAGCGGACGGACGCCATTGAGCGGTCGTATGCGTTAAGCGACCGTTACCTTGACAAGGCGCTTCACCTTCTTGACGGACTGCCGATGAATGAGGCGCGCGGCCTGTTGCGCGACCTCGCCCTTTACATCGGGGAAAGGGATTATTAACGCTTTCAAGGACGTTGTTGCTAATGGCGCGAAACAATGATACTATGGTGGTTGGGAATCCGTTTCCTAGTACATACGACAGTAGGGGGGGAGAATGAATGGCAGAACGGACATTTTTAATGGTAAAGCCAGACGGGGTTCAGCGCAATTTGATCGGCGAAATTGTTTCGCGCTTTGAGAAAAAAGGCTTCCAGCTTGTTGGCGCGAAGCTGATGCAAGTGTCGCGCGAGCTGGCTGAGCAGCACTATGCCGAACATAAAGAGCGTCCGTTTTTCGGCGAGCTTGTCGACTTTATTACATCCGGACCGGTGTTTGCGATGGTGTGGGAGGGCGAAAATGTAATCGCCGCCGCCCGGCAAATGATGGGGAAAACGAACCCGCAGGAAGCCGCACCGGGCACGATTCGCGGCGACTTCGGCTTGACGGTCGGCAAAAACGTCATTCACGGCTCCGATTCGCCGCAAAGCGCGGAACGCGAGATCAACCTGTTTTTCAAAGAAGAAGAGCTTCTCAACTATACAAAATTGTTGAACGAATGGCTCTATTAACAAAAAGACCGGCCGCCCATCGGCCGGTTTTTGCCGTTTTTGTACATTGACAGGAGAGAGGAACAGGGGAAGATGGACGATTATGCGCAATTCATTGCTAAAGTGAAGCGAAAAACCGGCATTGACTTATCGCTATATAAGGAAGCCCAGATGAGGCGGCGTTTGGCGTCGTTGTACATGAAAAAAGGGCTAAAGAGCTTTGCCGAGCTGTTTGCAGCGATGGAAAAAGACTTGTCGCTCTGGCATGAATGTCTTGATCGGATGACGATCAACGTGTCCGAGTTTTATCGCAACGCCAAACGATGGGAGGTGCTTGAACGCGTCATTTTGCCGCGGCTGTTGACGAAACATCCGCGCCCGAACGTGTGGAGCGCCGCCTGCTCAACCGGCGAGGAGCCGTACACGCTCGCGATGGTGCTCGCAAAACGATTGCCGCTTCACCGCGTGTCGGTGTTGGCGACCGACATTGATGATAATGCGCTCGCCCGCGCGCGCCTCGGCTTGTACAGCGAACGGTCGCTTGTAGAGTTGCCCGAGGAAATGAGAAAAAAGTTTTTTACGAAAAAAGGCGAGTATTATAAAATAGACGAAAGGCTGAAACAAACGGTCAAGTTTCAAAAGCACAACTTGCTCGCGGATCCGTTTCCGCGCAACATGGATTTGATCGTTTGCCGCAACGTGCTCATTTATTTCACTGAAGAGGCGAAGCGGATGCTGTATCGGAAATTTCATGATGCGCTCCGGCCCGGGGGCGTGCTGTTTGTGGGGAGCACGGAGCAAATTTTTAACCCGTCCTTATACGGTTTCGAAGTCGAGGAGACGTTTTTTTATCGGAGAAAATAGCGGGTGCCGCGCTCTTTTTTTTACAGAAACTATTTTCATTTTTCAAATTTATGATATATTTTTACATAAACGCGTTAAAGAGCTGAAGGGAGAGACAAACATGCGCTACTTGACAGCAGGGGAGTCGCACGGGCCGCAATTGACGGCGATTTTGGAAGGAGTGCCGGCTGGGCTTGAGCTGCGCGCCGAGCATATCAACAAGGAGCTGGCGCGCCGGCAAAAAGGGTATGGGCGCGGGCGGCGCATGCAAATCGAAAAGGACGTGGTGAATATCACCGCCGGCGTCCGGCACGGGAAAACGCTCGGCTCGCCGATTGCGCTGGTTGTGGAAAACCGTGATTTTAAACATTGGCAAACGATTATGGCCGTTGAACCGATCGATGATGAAACGGAGATCAAACGAAAAGTGACGCGTCCGCGCCCGGGTCATGCCGATTTAAACGGCGCCCTGAAATACGGACATCGCGATATGCGCAATGTGCTTGAACGCTCATCGGCAAGGGAAACGACGGTGCGCGTGGCGGCCGGAGCGGTGGCGAAGCGCATTTTGGAGGAAGTGGGCATCCGCGTCGCCGGGCATGTCATCGAAATCGGCGGGGTGCGCGCCGAGAAGCTTGATTACCGCTCCCTGGAGGAATTGCAAAATGTGACAGAAGAGTCGCCGGTGCGCTGTTTTGATCCGGAAGCGGGACAAAAAATGATGGAAGCGATCGATTTGGCAAAGAAAAACGGTGATTCGATCGGCGGCATCGTCGAAGTGATTGTCGAAGGCGTTCCCGCCGGGGTCGGCAGCTACGTTCATTACGACCGGAAGCTCGATGCGAAAATCGCGGCGGCGATCGTCAGCATTAACGCCTTTAAAGGCGTCGAATTCGGGATCGGGTTTGAAGCGGCGCGCCGCCCGGGAAGCGAAGTGCACGACGAAATCATTTGGAGCCCGGAACAAGGCTTTTCGCGCCGGACGAACCGGGCGGGCGGCTTTGAAGGCGGGGTGACGACGGGAATGCCGATCGTCGTGCGCGGTGTAATGAAGCCGATTCCGACGCTGTACAAACCGCTGCAAAGCGTCGACATCGACACGAAAGAACCGTTTGCGGCAAGCATCGAGCGGTCGGACAGCTGCGCTGTGCCGGCGGCGAGCGTCGTCGCCGAAGCGGTCGTCGCCTGGGAAGTGGCGGCGGCGATCGTCAGCCAGTTCGGGCAAGACCGGATCGATTTGATTAAAGAAAACATCGAGCGCGCCCGCCGCTATGCAAAGGAGTTTTAACGATGATCGAACGGACGATTGAAACGGCGACGAAGCAATACCCGCTCCTCTTAGGCGACGGAGCGGTCCGCGCGTTGCCGTGCCTGCTTCGGGCGCTCTCCTGCCCGCCGGGGACGAAGATGTTGATCATCACCGACGATGTGGTGGCGCCTCTTTATTTGGATGAAGTGCGCGCCACGCTTGCCGCTGCCGGTTATGATGTGTATGCCTACATCATTCCAAACGGCGAGGCGGCGAAGTCGTTTGACAACTATTACGCCTGCCAGACGGCGGCTCTTCAGTGCGGCCTTGACCGCCGCTCGCTCATTGTCGCGCTTGGCGGCGGCGTCGTTGGCGATTTGGCCGGATTTGTGGCCGCCACCTATATGCGCGGCATCCGCTACATTCAAATGCCGACGACGCTTTTGGCCCACGACAGCGCCGTCGGCGGCAAAGTCGCCATCAATCATCCGCTTGGCAAAAATATGATCGGCGCTTTCCACCAGCCGGAAGCGGTCGTCTATGATACCGCCTTTTTGCGCACGCTGCCTGAGCGCGAGCTCCGTTCAGGATTTGCCGAGGTGATCAAACATGCGCTCATCCGCGACCGCCGCTTTTACGACTGGCTGCGCGCAGAAATCAAGACGCTCGCCGACTTGCAGGGCGGCAAGCTCGCCTATTGCATTGAAAAGGGCATTGATATTAAGGCGTCCGTCGTGCGTGAAGATGAAAAAGAAACCGGGGTGCGCGCCCATTTGAATTTCGGCCATACGCTCGGCCATGCGCTCGAGAGCGAGCTCGGCTACGGCGTGCTGACCCATGGGGAGGCGGTGGCGGTCGGCATGCTGTTTGCCATCTTGGTCAGCGAGCGGCTTTACGGCCGGTCATTTGCCGAGCACCGCTTTGCCGAATGGTTCGCTGCGTACGGCTTTCCGGTTTCGCTCCCCGACGGGCTGGCGCCTCACCGGTTGCTCGAGAAAATGAAAGGCGACAAAAAGGCGTACGCTGGGACGGTGCGGATGGTTCTTTTGCGTGAAATCGGCGATGTGGAAGTCGTGGAACTCGAAGATGACAAGCTGCTCGCGTGGCTGTGCGAGTTTGCTGGACAGGGGGGAGAGCGATGATCCGCGGCATTCGCGGGGCGATTACAGTGGAGCGAAACGAGGCCGGAGAAATTATAGCGGCAACGGAAACGTTGCTGCGCGAAATGGTCCGCGCCAACGATGTTGCCGCCCATGACGTTTCGTTCGTGCTCATTTCCGTCACTGACGACATCACGGCTGCGTTTCCGGCTCAAGCTTTGCGCCGCCTTGACGGCTGGACGTACGTGCCTGTCATGTGCACGCGAGAAATTCCAGTGCCCGGTTCGCTGCCGCGCTGCATCCGCGTCATGATGACGGTGGAGACAGACAAACGGCAAGATGAGATTTGCCACGTCTATTTAAAGGATGCAGCCATGCTGCGGCCGGATTTGTCGTTGACAAAAAAAACAGAAATGTAATATAGTTAAAATAACTTCTTTGCCCGCCGCCGGCGGGCTGCCAGAAGCCGAGCAAGAGCTGAGAACGAGTGCAGGGTAGATGAGAATGAGCGAGTTTAGCTGAGGTGAGCATTGGTTCCCTTTCGCTTGCATCTGCCCAAAGACGATGGTCTTTGGGCGTTTTCTTTCCCCATTTTCGCCTCATAAACTCTCATTCTCCGCCCGATGAATCAGAAAGGGAGGAGAAAGGGATGTCCATTGATCGGCTAGCCGCTTTTTTAGCGGATGCTCGCCAGTTTCGCACCATCCCGATCATGCGCAAATTTTTAGCCGATGTCATCGAACCGTTGCAAGTGTTTGCCAATTTGCGCGAGGAAGCGGTGTTTCTGCTTGAAAGCAAAGACGACGAATCGCCATGGGCGCGTTATTCGTTTATCGGCGTGGCCCCATTTTTGACGCTTGAGAGCGAGACAGGAGAAACGTTTTTGATCAAAGACGAGAACGGAAATGTCCAAATGACGGCGTCGACGTTGAAAGAAGCGTTTCAAGCGGTCGAGCGGGCGCTTTGCGTTAAGCCGCTCGCCGAAGCGGCGCCGTTTACGGGCGGCGCGGTCGGCTTTTTAGGCTATGATTTCATTTCCGCCATTGAAAAGGTGCCGCGCCATCGTGCCCCCGACCTAGCCATGAAAGCCGGGCATTTTGTGTTTTGCGAGTCGCTGTTCGCTTTTGATCACGAAAAACGCGAGCTGTCTCTCATTCATTATATCCGGTTGAAGGGTCATGAAACGATGCGGGAGAAAATCGCGATATACCGAGCCGCCGAAGAACGCATCGCCGCGCTGGCAGCGAAAGCGTCGCGCCCCCGGGCCGAACAGCCGCTGCTGCCGGCCGAAGACGAGGCCGAGCGGGCCGCCTTGTTCTCGAAAGCGTCGTCCAATTACGAAAAAGAGCAATTTTTGCGTGACGTCGAGGCGGTGAAACAGTATATTGCGGCCGGCGATGTATTTCAGGCGGTGCTGTCGCAGCGGTTCTCCGTCCCGGTGCAAGCGGGTGGGTTCGCCATTTATCGCATCTTGCGCCACATCAACCCGTCGCCGTACATGTTTTATTTTCGGCTTGACGGCATTGAAATTGTCGGTAGTTCGCCGGAAAAGCTCATCCAAGTGCGCAACCGGCGCGCCGAGATCGACCCGATCGCCGGAACAAGGCGGCGCGGACGCTCGCCGGCGGAGGATGAAAAGCTCGCCGACGAGCTGTACCATGACCCGAAAGAGCGGGCGGAGCATTATATGCTCGTCGATTTGGCGCGCAATGACATCGGCCGGGTGGCGAAGTACGGAACGGTCGAGGTGCCGGTGTTGATGGAAATCGGCAAGTTCTCTCATGTGATGCATTTAATTTCCAAAGTCGTCGGCGTGCTTGACGACGACATCCACCCGATCGACGCGCTCTTGGCTGCTTTTCCGGCTGGAACGGTGAGCGGGGCGCCCAAAGTGCGGGCGATGCAAATCTTGCAGGAGCTCGAGCCGACCGCCCGAGGATTGTACGCTGGAGCGATCGCGTACATCGGCTTTGACGGCAGCATTGATTCGTGCATCGCCATCCGGACGGCGGTCATTAAAGACGGTTATGCGTACGTGCAGGCCGGCGCCGGCATTGTCGCCGACTCGGTTCCGGAGCTTGAATGGAAAGAGACGCGCAACAAGGCGAGCGCCCTCATTTACGCCATCGAACAAGCGGAACGATTATTTGCGAAAGGGGAACAGATCGTATGTTAAAGCGGTTGCTTTCCAAATGCGCGGAAGGGGAAACATTGACGGAAGCGGAAGCGTACGAAGCCATGAATGCCGTGATGTCCGGCGAGGCGACGGACAGCCAGATTGCGAGTTTGGTATCCATCTTGCGCGTGCGCGGCGAGACGGTCGATGAGATCGCCGGGTTTGTGCGGGCGATGCGCGATCGGATGACCACGATCGACGCCGGCGATGACGTCATCGACACGTGCGGGACGGGCGGCGACGGGGCGGCGACGTTCAACGTCTCGACAGCGGCGGCCATTGTCGTTTCGTCGCTCGGGGTCAAAGTCGCCAAGCACGGCAATCGCGCCGTTTCCTCGAAAAGCGGAAGCGCCGATGTGCTCGAGCGGCTCGGCATCGACATTCCCGCGTCGCCTGAGGCCGCCAAACAGGCGCTCGAAACAAAAGGGTTGGCGTTTTTGTTCGCCCCCTTGTATCATGCGGCGATGAAATATGCTGCCGGCCCGCGGAAAGAGATCGGGTTTCGCACGATCTTCAATTTGATCGGCCCGCTGGCCAATCCGGCGCGTTGCAAGCGGCAAGTTATCGGCGTCTATTCGACCCGCTACGCCGAGAAGCTGGCGGAAACGATGCGCCGTCTCGGCTCTGAGCACGTGGTGTTTGTCACCGGCCGCGACGGGCTCGATGAGTGCAGCATCGCCGCTGAGACGGATGTTGTGGAACTGAAAGACGGTGACATTCGCCGTTTCGTCCTCACTCCGGAAAGCGTCGGCCTGCGGCGCGGCGGGCTCGCTGACGTGCAAGTGCGCAGTTCGGAGGAAAGCGCCGCACTGCTTGAAGCCGTCATGGACGGCACGGCGCCGGCGAGCGCGATCGATATCACCGCCCTCAACGCCGGCGTTGCGCTGTACGCAGCCGGCAAGGCGGAGACGATCGCCGCTGGGGTGGCGATGGCGAAAGACGCCATTTTGGTCAAAACGGCGTACGAGCAGCTACAGCGCCTGCGCCGAAAGGAAGTGGTCCACGGTGCTTGAGCAAATTTTGGCAACCAAACGGGAAGAACTCGAAACATTGACCATGCCAGAACCGCTGCCGGAGCCGAAGCGCCGGCCGTTCGCCGCGGCGCTCCGGCGGCCGCGGCGGGCGCTCGGTTTGATCGCTGAAGTGAAAAAGGCGTCGCCGTCAAAAGACCTCATTCGCGCCGATTTTGATCCGGCGGCCATCGCCAAAGCATACGAGCGCGCCGGAGCCGATGCGATCAGCGTGTTGACGGATGAACGTTACTTCCAGGGACACCGCAGCTATTTGCGCCTTGTGAAAGAAACGGTGGATATTCCGGTGCTGCGCAAAGATTTCATCATCGACCGCCGGCAAGTGGAAGAAAGCGCCCGGCTCGGGGCTGACGCGATTTTATTGATCGGCGAGGCGCTGGCGCCGGAAACGCTCGAGGCGCTTTACCGCGAGGCGTACGACATCGGGTTGGAATGCCTCGTCGAAGTGCACGCAAAAGAGACGCTCGAGCGGCTGCTTGACCGGTTCACTCCGGAAGTGATCGGCATTAACAACCGCGACTTGCATACGTTTGTGACGGCGCTTGAGGCGACAAAAGCGCTGGCGCCGCTTATTCCGCCGTCATGCGTTATCGTCAGCGAAAGCGGGATCAGCTCTTGGCGCGACGTCGAAACGGTCCGCTCGTACGGGGCGCAGGCGATGCTCGTCGGCGAGTCGCTCATGCGCCAGGCGGACGTCGAGCGGGCTGTCTACCGGCTGTTCGGGGAGGATGGCGGCCATGATCCGGCTTAAATATTGCGGCAACCGCTCCGCCGAAGATGTGCGGGCCGCCTTGGCAAGCGGGGCGGACTACCTCGGGTTTATTTTTGCGGACAGCAAGCGGCGCGTCTCGCCTGCTGAGGTGAAGCGCTGGCTGGCGTCAGCGCCGCTTGGCGGCAAACAGCTCGTCGGGGTGTTTGTCAATGCCGCGGCGGAGCAGATTGCCGCTGTCACTGCTGAATTGCCGCTTCATATCATCCAATGCCATGGCCGCGAGACGCCAAATGAGGTGGCTGCTGTGAAAGAAGTGACACGGCGCGCTGTTTGGAAGGCGATCCATCACGACGATGGAGCGCTTGAGGCGATGAAGCAGTACGCTGGGGTGGCTGATGGCTATGTTGTCGACAGCCGCGTCGCCGGCTTGTGGGGCGGGACCGGCGTCGCGTTCGACTGGGAGGCGGTGCCACGCTATTTGGAAGAAGCGGCGCGCCAAGGCGTGCCCTGCTTCATCGCCGGCGGCGTCACACCGGACAATATTGAGCGACTGCTCCTCTACCGCCCGGATGGCATCGATATCAGCAGCGGCATTGAAACGGACGGGCGCAAAGATCCGAAAAAGATGAAACAGATTGAAGAAAAAATAACATATTGGGCTAAAGAAACAAAGGATGTTTTCGAAACCGCAGCGAACACATGCCCAGACAACGTTGGAGCATGTTTCACGTTTGGAAACAAGAAGGTGGGGATGAGTGATGGAACGCGTTCCGAATGAACATGGGCGGTTTGGCGATTTCGGCGGCAAGTTTATCCCGGAGACGCTCATGCTTCCGCTTGAGGAAATCGAAGCAGAGCTTGACAAAGCGCTGGCGGACGAATCGTTCAAACAAGAATATATCCGCATTTTGCAGCACTACTCCGGGCGGCCGACTCCGCTCACGTTCGCGCCGAATTTGACACGGCAGCTTGGCGGCGCGAAAATGTATTTAAAGCGCGAAGATTTAAACCATACCGGCGCCCATACAATCAACAATGCCATCGGCCAGGCGCTTTTGGCGAAACGGATGGGCAAGAAAAAGCTGATCGCGGAAACCGGCGCCGGCCAACATGGGGTGGCGGCCGCGACCGTGGCGGCCCATTTCGGGATGGACTGCATCGTCTTTATGGGAGAGGAAGACATCAAGCGGCAAGAGTTGAACGTATTTCGCATGAAGCTGCTTGGCGCGGAAGTGGTGCCGGTCTCAAGCGGCAACCGGACGTTGAAAGACGCGACAAACGAGGCGATTCGCTATTGGGTCGCCCATTGCGACGACCATTTTTACATGATCGGCTCGGTGGTCGGCCCGCACCCGTACCCGAAAATGGTGCGCGAGTTTCAACGCATCATTGGCGATGAGGCGAAAGAGCAGTTTCTCGCCTGCGAAGGGAAGCTGCCCGATGTCATCGTCGCTTGCGTTGGCGGCGGCAGCAACGCCAT
>NZ_JAFWFM010000117.1:0-5287 GCF_017515625.1 Geobacillus sp. | reverse complement strand
GCCGTGGCCGCGAAGCGCACCCTAGGTCTGTAAGATATCCACAAAACTGAAAAAGGATGTAAGAGATTTTGTCGAAAAATATTTTTTGGACACCCCTGAGGGGCCGAAAAGCCTTGATAAATCAACATTTCTAGAGGGAGGTTATTTGTATGAGCAGCCGCCTGTCGGCCATGGTCAGCATCGTGCTGGCGATGCTCGTCGCGTCCATGGATACGACCATCATGAACACGACAATGCCGATCATCGCCAAAGAGCTTGGAGGGTTTTCTTTGTACGCCTGGGCGTTTGCGTCATACATGATTACAACGACCGTCCTGTCGCCGATTGCCGGCCGTCTGTCCGACCTGTTTGGCCGCAAAAACGTATTCAGCTTTGGCATCATTTTATTTTTGATTGGCTCGCTTCTTTGCGGTTTGTCGCAAAATATGGTGCAACTCGTCCTGTTCCGCGCCGTACAAGGGGTCGGCGCCGGGTTTATGATGCCGTTTCCGGCCATTATCGCCGGTGATTTGTTTCCGGTGGAAAAGCGCGGAAAGATCCAGGCGTTTTTTACCGCCATGTGGGGCATTTCCGCCGTCTTGGCGCCGCTTTTAGGCTCGCTGTTTGTCGAATACGCGACATGGCGCTGGATTTTTTATGTCAACATTCCCATCTGCTTGCTCTCGCTTGTGACGTTGTTTCCATATAAAGAAGTATATGAACCGAAGCGGGCGGCGGTTGATTATATGGGCGCGGTGCTGTTTGCGGCGGCGATCAGCTTGCTTTTGCTCGTCACCGTCGTTGCGCGGGGGCAATGGTGGTACGGGGCGGCCGGCGCGCTCTTACTTGTTGCGTTTTACTTTTTCGAAAAACGGCAGCCGTCTCCGCTCGTGCCGCTTTCACTTGTTCATCACCGCACGCTCAAATGGATGAACATTAACGGCTTTGTCAGCTGCGTCGCGCTGTTTGGCACGTCAAGCTACATTCCGCTCTTTTTGCAAAATGTTGCTCATTTATCGGTATTTATCAGCGGCGTTGCCTTGCTTGGCTCGTCCGTTGGCTGGATGATCGCCGCCGTGCCGGCCGGGAAATGGATTTTGCGCTATGGCTACCGTCCGCTTCTCATCATCGGCAATGTGCTGCTGGTTGCGTCCGGCCTGCTTCTGGCGCTGCTGAACGAAAGTCACGGATTTTGGTATGTTTTTTTCGTCATGTTTGTCCAAGGGCTGTCATTCGGGTTGACGTCGACCGTTGGGGTCATTGGCTCGCAGCAGCTTGCCGACGCTCATGAAAAAGGAATCGCGACATCCTTTTTTATGTTTTGCCGCAATATCGGCACGGCGATCGGCGTGACCGTCATGGGAGCGTTTTTGACGAAGGCGCCGACGTTTATGACCGGCATCCATCATTTGTTTTTATTCGGCCTCATTGGCAGCATCGCCGCGCTTGTCACCTCGCTTTTCATTCATGATGAAGCCGAAGCCGGCCGAAACACGTGGCAGCCGGAAGGAACGGCGTAAGGCGGGGAAGCGGCATGGGTGCGGCCTGTTTGCTCTTTGCGAGTTGACGGTGAAAGAGGAGGCTCATTGAGAAAATCCAGTTGATTTTCTCAATGAAGCAGGCCTTTTCATCAAAGATGGCAAAAGAGCCAAAAAAACCCTAAACATTGTCTGTGATCATCCGATAATGTAGATAGAACAACATACTGATTCACAGAAGGAGGATTTGCCAATGAACATGAAAATGACCGTGCGCAGAAAACTGCTGGCTGGGTTTGGCCTTGTCTGCGTATTGATTGTATGGCTAGTCGGCTTTTCTTATTACGGAATTTCCAAACTGAACGGTACATATACTGTCATTGACAAACGGGTGCCGAATCTCGTCAACGTCAAGGAGCTGGAGGTGCTCATCCACCGCCAAGTCGGCAGCATGCGCGGCTATTTGTTGACTGGCGATGAGACGTTAAGGAAAAACTTTGAAAAAGCGCATGAGGAGTACAAGAAAATAAGCGAAAAGCTTGCGGCGAAGCTGACGCGGGAAGAAACGAAACAGCAGCTTGCCGAGCTCGATTTGCTTGAACAGCAGTTTTACGAACTTGGGCAAAAAACGTTCGACTTAAAAGCGCAAAACAAACCGGAGCAGTACATCGCCCTTGTGACCACAACAGGGCGCGACTTAACAACCCAATTTGATGAAAAGGAGAATCAATTGGTCGCTCTCCAGGAGCAGGAAATGAAGGAAGCTAATGATAATGCGAGCGCATCGGTGGCTGCGGTCGAGCGGCTGATCATCATCGTCGGCTTGTTGACGGTGGCGGCTGGAGCGACCGTCAGCTATTACATCAGCCGCTCGATTTCCCGCCCGCTATTGGTGCTGTCGGATGCGGCTGGTCGGATCGCTGCCGGCGATTTGACCAAGACGAAAACCGGCGTCCGCAACCGGGACGAAATCGGCGAGCTGGCCGCTTCGTTTGAACAAATGGCCCAAAATTTGCGCGAAGTGCTAAAGGAAGTGGCGCAAAACGCCGAGCAAGTCGCCGCTTCGTCGGAGGAGCTGGCAGCGAGCGCCGAACAGACGAGCAAGGCGACCGAGCAAATCGCCATGACGATTCAGGGCGTTGCTTCCGGCATGGACAAGCAAATGCGAAGCGGGGAAGAAACGTCCGCCGCCGTCGATTCGATGTCTGAGAGAATCGAGCAAATTTCCGGACGGGCGCAAAGCGTGTCCGCCATCGCTAGTGAGGCGTCGAGACAAGCGGCTGAGGGCGGGCAAACGATCGAGGCGGGCGTCGCGCAAATGAACAAAGTGAACGATACGGTCGAGCGGCTGGCTGACCTCATTAAAGGGCTTGGCCACCGTTCCGAGCAAATCGGCTCCATCATCGAAGCGATCCGCAATATTGCGGCGCAGACGAATTTGCTTGCGTTAAATGCCGCGATTGAGGCGGCGCGCGCCGGCGAGCACGGGCGCGGCTTTGCCGTCGTTGCTGACGAAGTGCGGAAGCTCGCCGAGCAATCGGCCCAATCGGCCCAGCAAATCGCGGAATTGATCGATGCCATTCAAGAAGAAACGGTCCATGCCGTCCAATCGATGGAGTCGGTCGTCAACGAAGTGACGGCCGGAACGAACGTCATTCGCGCCTCGGGAGAAATGTTCGCCCGCATTCGCGCCGCCGTGGACGAAGTTGCGGCGCAAATCCGCGACGTATCCACCGCGGTCAGCGACATGGTCTCTTCTTCGGAGCAAATGGTGCGCTCCGTCCGGCTTGTCGCCGACGTGGCCGAGTCGACATCGGCCGGTGTGCACGAGGTGTCGGCGGCGACCGAGGAACAGCTGGCCTCGATGGAGGAAATTTCAGCTTCGGCCGCGTCGCTCTCGAAAATGGCGGACGATTTGCAGGCGATTGTCAACAAGTTTTCATTATGATGAGCGCCTTTTATGGCGTTCATTTTTTTCCATATGGTTATGGCGAAAGGGAAGAAAGGCGATTTTTCGCGCTGTCATGTATAAAACGATTTGTGGATGGAGAAAACGTATGAAAGAAATGGTTCCATGCACAGCTGTTTTTATGTATAATGATGGTTGACACAAGTCCCACAACAGAAAGCAGTGACGCGCTATGGCTGAAAAAGTCGCCGTCATCGTCGGGCCGACGGCGGTCGGCAAAACGAAGCTCGGCATCGCGTTGGCGAAAAAGCTGGGCGGAGAGGTCATCAGCGGCGATTCGATGCAAATTTATAAAGGGATGGACATTGGCACGGCGAAAGTGAAGCCCGATGAGATGGAAGGAATCCCGCATCATTTGCTGGACATCAAAGAGCCGTGCGAACCGTTTTCCGTCGTCGAATTTCAGCGGCTTTGCCGTGCGCTCATCACCGAGATTTCGGCGCGCGGCCGGCTACCGATCATCGTCGGCGGCACCGGGCTGTACATTCAGGCAGCCCTTTACGATTACCAATTTTCCGCTGCCCCTTCCGACGAAGCGTACCGCCGGGCGCTCAAACAGCTGGCGGCCGAGCAAGGAGCCGAAGCGCTTCACCGGCGGCTTGAGGCGGTTGATCCAATAAGTGCGGCCCGCATTCATCCGCACAACATCCGCCGCGTCATCCGCGCCTTAGAAGTGT
The DNA here is from genome assembly GCF_017515625.1 of Geobacillus sp. Lineage (NCBI taxonomy): Bacteria > Bacillati > Bacillota > Bacilli > Caryophanales > Anoxybacillaceae > Geobacillus > Geobacillus sp. The sequence continues at coordinate 1,184 of NZ_JAFWFM010000117.1, read as the reverse complement.
ATCACTCGACCGGAAAGCCGTTCAGCGAGTGGCAGCAAGGGCAGTCAAAGCGGCTTTTGTATGAGGCGGCCATTGTTGGCTTGACGGCGGAGCGGGAGGCGCTTTACCGCCGCATCAACGAGCGGGTCGATGAGATGATCGCCGCAGGGTTGATCGAAGAGGCGAGGGCGCTTTATGACCGCGGCCTGCGCGACTGCCAGGCGGTGCAAGCCATCGGCTACAAGGAGCTGTACGACTATTTTGACGGCCGCGTTTCCCTTGATGAAGCGATTGAGCTGCTGAAACAAAATTCTCGCCGCTATGCGAAACGGCAGCTCACTTGGTTTCGCAACCAAATGCCGGTGAAATGGTTTGACATGACCGACGCTGGGCAGTTCGCCGCCAAGGTGGAGGAAATTTCTCGCTATGTAGCAGGAAAGCTTCAACTTGAAGCGAATATATAATTATATCCTTAGAGAGAAAAGAGGAGGACGTTTGATGAAAAATACGATCAATATTCAAGACCAGTTTTTAAACCAGCTGCGCAAAGAGGGCATGCAAGTGACCGTCTTCTTATTGAACGGCTTCCAACTGCGCGGATACATTAAAGGGTTTGACAACTTCACCGTACTTTTGGAAGTGCAAGGAAAACAACAGCTCATTTACAAGCACGCCATTTCGACGTTTGCGCCGGAGCGGAACATCCATTTTGAAACCGAACAGTAAGACCGACGGTACATACGCCGCCGAAAAAAGGCGCCGTCCTTCGCGGAGGGCGCCTTTTGCCATTTCCCGTTTTCCTTCCGCGCCCGCTATTTGATCGACAAGCTCCTGCGTCACCCGAAGGGAAGTGAGGGACGATGTGAATTCAGATGCGTAAACCGCCGCTTTTGTGAATAAACATATACAAACTTTTTCCACTATAACCGACCCGCTGTTCGTTTGGGCGATTGTCACGGATCGGCGGCGGCGTACGTATACTAGTAACGAAAAGGCAAGGCGTCAAAAGCCAAGTCGGAACAGGTGCGGATGGAAGAAAACGGTAAGCGAGGTGACGCCCCTTGTCAGAATTGACGATGAACAAGGCGAAAGGGCAAATCAACATCGTGTTGAACTCCAAAACGGTAAACCATTTAGTGAAAGAAGAGAGAAACGACTGGCTCGATGGCGAAGAGCATCAGGCGCTCCGCAATATTCAAAAGGAG
>NZ_JAFWFM010000116.1:0-11215 GCF_017515625.1 Geobacillus sp. | reverse complement strand
TTATGTTTCAAATCTAAAAATCTTTACAATTATGCTAATTACATTGTTAGGCAAGAGTTTATAAATAACAATGAATGGATTCGTTATAATTCATTAGATAAGATGTTGAAACACGAACAAGTTTATAAAGAATTACCTGCTCAAACATCGCAACAAATATTAAGATTGCTAGATAAGAACTGGAAGTCATTTTTCAAGGCTATAAAGGATTGGATCAAAAACAAAGAAAAATATTTAGGTAAACCAAAATTGCCTAAATATAAAAAGAAAAATGGGCGTAATGTTGTGATTTTCACGAATCAACAATGTAAGATTAAAGGATGGATACATTAAATTTCCAAAAACTGATTTAAAACTAAAAACAAAGGTTATTGAAGGATTGCAACAAGTGCGAATTGTACCAAAGGGTAGTATTTACGTAATTGAAGTTGTTTATAAAAAAGAAATTCCAAATATGATTCGTGAAAGTAATCGTGTTGTAGGTATTGATTTAGGATTAGATAACTTTGTAACTATGGTAAATAACATCGGTGAAACACCGATTGTTATTAATGGCAAAGGTATTAAATCCATAAATCAATACTACAACAAACAAAAAGCGTATTTTCAAAGTATTTTAAAGAAACAAAATGGATTGGATTGGAGTAAAAGACTAGAAAAATTAACATTAAAACGGAACAATAAAATTAAAGACTTCATGCATAAAGCAAGCAGACATGTTGTAGATTGGTGTGTTAAACATAACATTGATACGATTGTTATTGGTAAAAATGATAATTGGAAACAAGAGGTTGATTTAGGGAAACGACTAAATCAAGCGTTCGTTCAAATTCCTTATGATATGTTTATCCATCAATTACAGTACAAAGCGGAAGAGCAAGGGGTTCGTGTCATTGTAACAGAAGAAAGCTACACATCGAAATGTAGTTTTTTAGACATGGAAGAAATCAAAAAGCAAAAACAATACAAGGGGAAGCGCATCAAACGAGGATTATTCCAATCTGAGAAATGAATACTGATTAACGCAGATGTCAACGGAGCGTACAACATTATTAGGAAAGTATTCCCAAAGGCGTTTGCCGATGGGATAGAGGGTGTGGGGTTACACCCAGTTAAGCTAAACGTGGCTTAACGAAGAATAATGTTTAATGAAGGATTTTAATATTTTTGAATAAATTAAACATTATTCATAACCTGGAAGTTCGATCAACGGAAAAAGCATGAGCTGGAAAGCGCTCAGTGCTGATCGAAGCAGCGGAGGGGGGCGAACGTTCATCGCCCCTCTTGTTTGTTGTGCAAATGGGTGTGGTTTTTTATTATTTTTAAAATATATAATTTTCAAAAAATATATTTACAAATCGTTTCAGATGGATTATGATAATGGCATAAGGTGCAAATTTTGAATCATAGAATGATCATGAGGGGAAAACTGCGCAGTCTATCGCGACGCCTTCGCCGGCGCTTCGCTTCCATAGACAGCGGCCAGTTGCGTCATCGAACCGTGGATGATGCCGGCCGCTTCTTTTTATGGCGAAAGGGCCGGGTTTCAGATGGTTGGATCGCGTTTTTTCAGAAGGCCGGTGAAAAAACGCTGTTTTCCTTGATCGATGGGTGAACGTGTGAAAATAGGGTCGATGCTACAAGCTTTTTCTACTTGAGAAGCGATTCCAGTAAGCTGTTGTTTCAGTAAATCACCGGCCTTCTAGCAGCTTCGTGAAAAAGCCTGCTATTCGAGAAAAAAGATTTTGATGATGTCTTGATGTGCGCAAGCCATTAATATTATAGGCTGCTTCTGGAACGTGAGACGGGCATGAGGGGGATGGGCGTGCGCATAAACTGAAACGAAGGGCCATGAGGAGGGATGGGATTGAACACATTTTCCGATATTGTGCAGACGATGCCGCCATATTTGTTCTCCCGATTTCAAAAGAAAAAAGAAGAACTGCTAAAGCTCGGGGTCGATGTCATTGATTTAGGGATCGGCGCCCCCGATTTGCCGCCCCCTTCCTTTATCATCGAAGCGTTGAAAGAAGCGCTCGATGCGCCAGAACACTATACGTATTCGCCGTATGGCGGCTGCAGGGAGTATCGGGAAGCGGTCGCGCGTTTTTATGAACGGGAATATGGCGTCAAGCTCGATCCGGAGACCGAGGTGTTGGCGTTAATCGGCTCGAAAGAAGGAATCGTCCATTTGCTACAAGCCGTTCTCAATCCCGGCGAGCTCGCCTTGGTGCCTGATCCAGGCTATCCTGTCTACCGGACGGCCGTCCATTTTGCCCGCGGCCAGAGCCGATCGCTGCCGCTCGATGCGCAACATGGTTATATTCCTCGGTTTGATGCGCTTCCCTCGTCCGTTTATGACCAAGCGAAAATCATGTTTCTCAATTATCCGAGCAATCCGACGGCCGCCGCTGTCGATTTGGATGTATTGGCCGAAGCCGTTTCACTTGCCCGTCGGCACCGGATGTTCATTGCTCATGATGCGGCCTACTCGTTCGTGACGTTTGCCGGTTTTCAAGCGCCGAGCATTTTGCAGGTGGACGGGGCAAAGGAAGTGGCGGTGGAATTTGGATCGTTGTCCAAAAGCTATAACATGGCCGGCTGCCGCATCGGATACGTAGTCGGAAACCAGGACATGATTCGAGCGCTTTCGGTGATCAAGAGCAACACGGATACGTGCCAGTTTATTCCGATCCAGAAGGCGGCGGTGGCCGCTTTGACGAACGGACGGACGTTTATTCGAGAAAATAGCCGCATTTATGAACAACGCATGAATAGGATGGTCGAGAGACTCCGAGAACTGGGCATCGACGTGCAGCGGCCGAAAGCGACCTTTTTCTTGTGGATCCCGGTCTATGACGGATACTCATCCGAACGATTTGCCGCCAAACTGCTCGAAGAAGCGGGAGTCATCGTCACACCGGGAACAGCGTTTGGACCCGCAGGGGAAGGATATGTCCGCGTATCGCTGTCAGCGCCGATGGAGCGTCTAGAGCAAGCCGTTGAACGATGGAAGCAAGTGAATTGGGAGGAATCGGCGCCATGAAGCGAACGATGCGTCACATCACGGTGGCTCAAGCCATCGTCGAATGTTTCAAACAGGAACAAATCCGTTATGTGTTTGGTGTGCCGGGGGAAAGTTATTTGCCCCTGCTTGATGCCATCTATGATGAGCCATCCATCGAGTTCATCTCCGCCCGCCATGAAGGGGGTGCTTCCTTTATGGCGGAAGGGTATGCGAAAGCGTCGCAAAAGTGCGGCGTCGTGCTGGCTACAAGGGCGGTTGGCGGGGCGAATTTGGCGATTGGCGTCCATACCGCGAGGCAAGATTCCACTCCGATGGTCGTGTTTTTGGGGCAAGTGAACAGCCGCTTCCTAGGACGTGAAGGATTTCAGGAAGTCGATATGGAAGCGTTTTTTCGTCCGATCGCAAAATGGGTGGTCGAAATTCGCGAAGCCGAGCGGGTGCCAGAGCTGGTGCAACGGGCGTTTCGCACCGCGAAAACAGGGCGGCCCGGCCCCGTCGTCGTTTCACTGCCAGAAGATGTCTTTTCCAAAACGATAACGGAAGCAGTGATGGCCGAGACCTATGTGCCGAAGCCGGCCCCAAGGCAAGAGGATATACAGCACATTGAAGAGATTCTGAAGCGCGCCAAACGGCCGCTCGTGATTGCCGGCGGCGGCGTCAAATGGTCGGGAGCGGAGCAGTTGCTGCGCTTATGGGCGGAAAAGTATGCACTTCCGGTCATGGCGGCGTTCCGGCGGCATGATGTGTTTCCCCACAACCATCCGTGCTATGTCGGACACCTAGGTCTAGGGTCGCCCAAAGCGGTCATCGAAACGGCCGAGCAGGCGGATGTGGTGATGGCATTGGGAACGCGGCTATCGGAAGTAACGACACAAGATTACCGTTTGCTCTCTCCCAATCAGACGCTGATTCACATCGATATTGACAGCGATGGATTCGGAAAAGTGTATGCACCGGATCTCGCGGTTTGGGCTGACTGTCAGGAAGTGCTGTCCCGTTTGCTCGATCTCGCGGTGCGGCCGTCTTGGCAAGAATGGGCGGCTGAACGGAGGAAACGGTACGAACAAACAGCCAGGCTGCCGGTGGAACATCGCAATCTCTATGAAGCTGTGATGGCAAGTTTGGCGCGCCATTTGCCAAAAAATGCGGTCATTACGAACGATGCCGGGAATTTCGCCGGTTGGCTCCATGCTTTTTTCCCGTTTGGGGATGGGCACACGTACATCGGCCCGACGTCAGGAGCGATGGGATATGGCATGCCGGCCGCCATTGGCGCGAAACTGGCCTTTCCCGACCGGACCGTCGTTTCTTTATCCGGGGATGGCGGCTTTATGATGACGGTGCAGGAGTTGGAAACGGCCGCTCGATACGATATTCCGATCATCAGCATTGTGTTTAACAATCATATGTACGGCACCATCCGCATGCATCAAGAATTGCAGTTTCCGGGGCGGGTCATCGGCACCGATTTAGGTCGCGTGTCGTTTGCCCGGTTGGCAGAATGCCTAAACGGCCGCGGGTTCCAAGTACAGACGGAACAACAGTTCACGGAAGCGCTTCTGTTAGCGCTTGAGGCCAAGAAGCCGACGGTGATTGAAGTATTGGCCGATCCGGACCACATTTCGGTGGCCGCCACGATCCAGGACTTGCGGGCCAAGAGGAAGTCCTGACGATTATCGCTCGGCGTTCAATGTATAAATTATCTCAATAAATCATCTGGAAAAATGGGGGGAGTATACAGTGAAAATCCAAAACTATATCAATGGAGAATGGAAGGAGCCAAGCACCGGGCAATTTGCGCCGGTGATTAATCCGGCGACGGGGGAAACGATTGCCGAGGTGGCGATGTCCGGGCCAAACGATATTGATGAGGCCGTTCAGGCAGCCAAAGAAGCGCAAAGACAGTGGGCGCTCGTGCCGGCGCCGAAACGCGCGGAAGTTTTATATCGAGTCGGCATGCTGCTAAAGGAGCGGAAAGAACAATTGGCACGGCTGTTGACGATGGAAATGGGCAAGGTGATCGAGGAAGCGCGCGGCGAAGTGCAGGAAGGCATTGATATGGCGTTTTATATGGCGGGGGAAGGGCGGCGGCTGTTCGGCGATACGACGCCGTCTGAGCTGAAAGACAAGTTTGCGATGAGCGTCCGCGTGCCGGTGGGGGTTGTCGGCATCATCACTCCTTGGAACTTTCCGATTGCCATCGCAACGTGGAAGTCGTTCCCCGCGATTGTGGCCGGCAATGCGGTCGTATGGAAGCCCGCGCCCGAGACACCGATCATGGCGCAGGAATTAGCTCGCATTTTTGAAGAAGCGGGCTTGCCTCCGGGAGTGTTTCATGTGGTCCACGGTGACGGACCGACAGTCGGCAATGCGCTCGTCGAGCATCCGGATGTCAAGGTCATCTCATTTACCGGATCGAATGAAGTCGGGCGGATGATTGCGGAAAAATGCGGACGACTGTTGAAAAAAGTGTCGCTTAAAATGGGTGGGAAAAACGCGGTGATCGTCATGGATGATGCCGATTTGACATTGGCGGTTGACGGCATCATCTGGAGTGCGTTCGGCACATCAGGCCAGCGGTGCACGGCGTGCAGCCGGGTCATCGTCCATGAGTGGGTGAAAAAGGAGCTTGAGCGGCGTCTGCTGGAAGCCGTGAAAACATTGAAAATCGGCAACGGGTTGGATGAAACGGTCAAAGTCGGACCCGTCATCCATGAAGAGGCGCTGCAAAAAATCGACCGCTACGTGCGCATTGGCGTAGAAGAAGGGGCGAAACTGCTTGTGGGTGGCTATATATTGCGCGAGGGCGACTATGCGCGCGGCTTTTACTACGCGCCGACGATTTTCACCGATGTCACGCCGAATATGCGCATCGCCCGCGAAGAAATTTTCGGCCCGGTTGTGTCGATCATGTCCGTCCGCAGTTTGGACGAAGCGATCGCCGTCAACAACAGTGTCGATTACGGGCTGTCAAGCGCCATTTTCACCCGCGATGTCAACCGCGTCTTCCGAGCAATGCGCGATTTGGACACCGGCATCGTGTATGTCAACGCCGGCACGACAGGGGCGGAAATTCATTTGCCGTTTGGCGGCACGAAAGGGACGGGCAACGGCCACCGCGACTCCGGCGTCGCGGCGCTTGACGTCTTCACCGAATGGCGGAGCATTTATGTCGATTTCAGCGGCAAGCTGCAACGGGCGCAAATCGATACCGATGATTGAACCGGGCTGTCGCTTGCAACATGGCCGGCAAAAGAGAAGCGAAGATCAACGTGGAACCTATATCGTGAATCGAAGCAGCGGCCGCGGCAAAGATGTGAAAAAAGCGGCTGTCATGTGAGCGTATGGCAAACAATCGGTGACAGAGGGGGAAAGAACGATGAAAGTGCTCGTGCTTGGAGCGGGGCTGATGGGCAAAGAAGCAGCACGCGATTTAGTGCAAAGCCAAGATGTTGAGGCGGTGACGTTGGCGGATGTCGATTTGGCCAAGGCGGAGCAGACGGTGCGGCAGCTTCATTCCAAAAAGCTTGCCGCTGTGCGGGTGGATGCCAGCGACAAGCGGCAGCTGTCGGCTTTCATGAAAGGGCACGATGTGGTTGTCAACGCCTTGTTTTACCAGTTTAACGAAACGGTGGCGAAAACAGCTATTGCAGCTGGCGTCCATTCTGTCGATTTAGGCGGCCATATCGGCCATATCACCGACCGGGTGCTTGAGCTGCATGAACAAGCCCAAGCCGCTGGGGTGACCATCATCCCCGACCTTGGCGTCGCACCCGGAATGATCAACATTTTATCCGGCTATGGGGCGAGTCAACTCGATGAGGTGGAATCCATCTTGCTGTATGTTGGCGGCATCCCTGTCCGCCCCGAACCGCCGCTGGAGTACAACCATGTGTTTTCGCTCGAGGGGCTGCTTGACCATTACACCGATCCGGCCTTGATCATCCGCAACGGCCAAAAGCAGGAAGTGCCGTCCCTTTCGGAAGTCGAGCCGATTTATTTCGACCGGTTTGGGCCGCTTGAAGCGTTTCATACCTCAGGAGGGACGTCGACGCTCTCGCGCTCGTTTCCGAACTTGAAGCGGCTCGAGTACAAAACGATCCGCTACCGCGGCCATGCAGAAAAATTTAAGCTGCTCGTCGATTTGAACTTGACGCGCCACGATGTGGAAGTGGAGGTCAATGGATGCAAAGTCAAACCGCGCGATGTGCTGCTTTCCGTCCTGAAGCCGCTGCTTGATTTGAAAGGAAAAGATGATGTGGTGTTGCTTCGGGTCATCGTCGGCGGCCGAAAAGGCGGGAAGGAAACGGTATTGGAATACGAGACCGTCACGTTTAATGACCGCGAAAACAAGGTAACGGCGATGGCGCGCACGACGGCCTACACCATTTCCGCTGTCGCCCAGCTCATCGGCCGCGGGGTGATCACAAAGCGCGGCGTCTATCCGCCGGAGCAAATCGTTCCGGGGGATGTATATATGGACGAGATGAAAAAACGAGGAGTGGTGATTAACGAGAAGAAAACGGTTCGCTTATGAAAAAAGCATCATAGAGTGATAATAAGAGATGATGACAATGATCCAAATAAAAAACACGCCTGTTTCTCACCGAGAAACGGGCGTGTTTTCGTTTTGTCCGCAACGGTTGCTTTTATACAGTTTTCGTTGCCGATGGCTCCCGTTTGCGCCAGGCAAGGAAAAGGAATGCAACAAGCGCCAGCGCCATGGCGACCATAAACGGCGCCTTTGCCGAAACGGCATGACCGATGACGCCAGATAGCACTGGAGCGATGGCCGCCCCCATCCAGCGAACGAAGTTGTACATGCCGGAAGTGACGCCGCATTCATACGGCGATGTTTCCGCTGGTCGGCGAGGGTGACGTGATGTACGAAGGGCGGCGGATGTCTGCTCATCAAGCGCTCTCACAAGCAGGGATTTCGCCGCTTTCGTTGCAAGCGAAAGAAGGGCTGGCGCTTATTAACGGCACGCAGGCCATGACAGCGGTTGGGGCGCTCGCTTGCTTGGAAGCGGAGCAGCTTGCGTATGAGAGCGAGTGGATCGCATCGATGACAATCGAAGCGCTGTACGGCATTCTCGATGCCTTTGACGCGCGCATCCACGAAGCGCGCGGATTTTCGGAGCAGGCGGAGGTGGCGGAACGAATGCGCCGCTATTTAGCTGGCAGCCAGCTTGCCACAAGGCAAGGGGAGCGGCGCGTGCAAGATGCGTACTCGCTCCGCTGCATCCCGCAAGTGCACGGGGCATCGCTCAGGGCGCTTCGCTATGTGAAGGAAACGCTTGAAATCGAAATGAATGCGGCGACGGACAATCCGCTCATTTTTGCCGACGGGGCGGTGCTCTCTGGCGGCAACTTTCACGGCCAGCCGGTGGCGATCGCTATAGATTTGCTGAAAATCGCGGTGGCGGAGCTGGCCAACATCAGCGAACGCCGCATCGAACGGCTCGTCAATCCGCAGCTTAGCGAAGGCTTGCCGCCGTTTTTAAGCCCACAGCCTGGCTTGCAGTCGGGAGCAATGATTATGCAATATGTCGCCGCTTCGCTCGTATCGGAAAACAAGACGCTCGCCCATCCGGCCAGCGTCGATTCGATTCCGTCATCGGCCAACCAGGAAGACCATGTCAGCATGGGAACGACCGCCGCCCGCCATGCGTACATGATCGTGCAAAACGCTCGAAAAGTGTTGGCGATTGAGCTCATTTGCGCTTTGCAGGCTGTCGAAGCGCGCGGCATCGAGCGAATGGCCCCGTCAACGAGGCAGTTTTACCATAAGGCGCGCCGCATTGTTTCCTCCATTACAGCTGACCGCGTCTTTTCTGATGACATTGAAGCGGTGGCGGCGTGGTTGAGCGAAAGGGCAAACCATCACTTTCTCCGTGATGAAGCGAAAGCTTAGAAGTCTAGTGAGAAAGAGCCAGGAAGTTGTGGGGTTGCAAGGTTTTTCAACTTGAGAAATACTGTTGGAGGACAGCATTTCCCCTTGAATCACCAGCTTTTTCAAGAAGGGCAAAGCATAGTGGGCGTAGAGGCGTGAGAGCGTTCAAGGATAGGTGTTTGAAAAAATGGTAGTGATATAGACCTTTTCCGCTAGAGATAGGGAAGCAGTCATCAGTGAAGATGGTTTGCTTCCCTAACTTTTTCTACGGAGTTCGGACGATGCAGTGAGCCTTCCCCATAATTGGTTAGGACGAGAGCATTGACAGTCTATTCCATTGTTGTCCCCCAGTCGAATTTGCAGTATGATGAAGAAGAGAGACAAAGGGGAAAGGGTGGGTATATCATTGACTATTTCTGCCGCGGCGCTGTTGGCGTTATGGAAGATTATTGCGATTGATATCATTTTGTCGGGGGATAATGCGGTCGTCATTGCGATGGCGACGCGCCGGCTGCCGAAAGACCAGCGAAACAAAGCGATTTTTTGGGGAACAGCGGGGGCGGTGTTGCTGCGCATTTTGTTTGCGGCGGTCATCGTCTTTTTGCTCAACATCCCGTTCGTTCACTTTGTGGGCGGTTTGCTGCTTGTCTGGATCGCCTATAAAGTGCTTGTTGAGCGGGAGGAGGAGGCCAAAGTGCAAGCGGCAGACCGGTTGCCGAAAGCCATCATGACGATCATCATCGCCGATGAGGTCATGAGCTTGGACAATGTCGTCGCCGTCGCCGGGGCGGCGGAAGGGCATCTAGGCATGCTAGTGCTTGGGGTCGCCATCAGCATCCCGATCATGATTTTCGGCTCCAAAGCGATCGTCCATGTGATGGAAAAACATCGTTGGATCGCATACGTCGGCTCGGGCATTTTGGCGTGGACGGCCGGAAAGATGATGGCAGGGGATGAAGGGGTATTGCATTGGTTTCACCTTTCTTACGGCCCGTTCGTCTACGCGGTGGCCGCTGGCGTGACGATTTTGGTCGTGTCTGCCGGCTACATCACGAATAAAAGAGCCGAGCGTGAAAAAGGGACGTTGATTTGAGCGGTTGGGGGTGGTGTGATGCCATGAACATCCGACGCATTCTCGTGACGGGAAGGCTTTATGCCGAGCTTGCCGCCCTTCTTCCGGACAAGCGTCCCGATAAAGCGTTTCGCTTTGTGGCGGAGGAAGAACTGACGGACGATGATTTCGTCCGGGCGGATGCGTACGTCGGCTTTCGGCCGGCCGGGCCGTTTTCGCTTGCCAACTTGCGCTGGGTGCATTCGCTTGGCGCGGGCGTTGACGCGTTTTTATGGAAGCGGGAATGGAAGAAGGATGTGCTGCTGACGCGGACGGTCGGCTCGTTCGGCGAGCAGATCGCCGAATATTGTCTCAGCTACTTGCTGCGCGACGCCCAATGCCATGACGTTTATGCATGGCATCAAGAGCAGCGGCAGTGGAAGCCGTTCGCTCCGAAGCGGCTTGGCGAACAGCGGGTTGTCATTTATGGGACGGGTGAGATCGGCCGGCGCATCGCGGAAACGCTTCGTTTATTTGGGGTTTCCCCGATCGGCGTCTCGCGAAGCGGCCGAGACACGCCGCCGTTTTCGGCTGTTTACCGCCATGAAGAGGCGGGGGAAGCGCTTGCCTGCGCTGATTGGGTGATCGCTGCGCTTCCGCTGACAGAGGAAACGCATCATCTCTTTGACGAGACGTTTTTTGCCTGTTTGCACAACGCGGGCTTTATCAATGTTGGGCGTGGGGCGACGGTTGATGAGACGGCGCTTGTCGGCGCCTTGGAAAACCGAAATGTCCGCCTGGCGGTGCTCGATGTGTTCGAAGAAGAGCCGCTGCCGCCGCACTCGCCGCTTTGGGTTCATCCGAATGTCATCATCACCCCGCATATCGCGGCGCTGACATCAGTTGACGCCGCCGCCCATAGCGTTTTAGACACGCTCCGCCGCATCGAAACGGGCGAACCGCTCGCCAATGCGGTCGATGTGAGCCGGCGGTATTGAACCGGCATTTCGCGTCTTAACCGCGTCACAAAGGTTTTTTAGTAACTGTAGATGAGCAAATTCACTGACATAAATTGACAACTAAACAAAAAAGGAGACATGAAACCGATTCCTTGGTTAGAATAGATGTACCACCAACTATCCACAAGGAGGTTCATGTCTCATGAATAGATTAGCACATCACCAAGGAATCCACAAGTTTTTCTTCACGCTGGGGTTGACGCTGCAGCTTTCCAAACCGGTCA